>NZ_JAMPJZ010000058.1:0-34060 GCF_039961835.1 Trichocoleus sp. ST-U1 | reverse complement strand
AAGCGACCGGGCTGAATCCAGTTTCTATAAGGGTTAGAATCTCATGGTCAGACCAGAGCAATCGCTTGCTTTCGGGGAACCCGGTCAACCCATTGGTCGTTGGCTAGAGACGCCGGAAGCGATCGCTTCCGGCTACCACCAAACATTAAAAAGTATTCATTCCCATCGATGACTGCCAGCCCTTTGCTGCACTGATTTTGCGCTCCTTTCCCCCAGAACTTGACAAATTGACTCAGCGACCGATTCAATCACTCCGGGGCTATCTCCTCAAAGTCAGGATGACGACTGGAAATTTGAGAAACCCCTACAAATCTAATGTTTGCCTATCAAAATACTGACGCCCGAACTAGGTGAACCGCTCCCTATAGAGCAATCTGTAAGATACTGTTAAAGAGAAATTAAAAATTAAAAATTAAAACTAAAAAATCACCTTGATAGTTTTTAATTTCCTCTTCTAAATTTTGACGATTGACGTGCAACTTTGCTGAATCCCGTGCCTCCAACTGCTCAACGGACGAACCCACAACACTCAACACGACGTAGGTTTTTACAAACGTCAGCTGCTGCTACCCTCGGACTGGCAATGTCTGGTTGCGGCTGGACGCTTGCCCAAGTGCGCTCGGCACCCGCCAACTCTGATGCATCCAACAACAAGTTATTGTATCTCTACACTTGGGCTGGCTATACCGATGAGGATTTGTTAAAACGCTTTACCAAAGAGACTGGAATCAAGGTCATTGCTGATGTCTATGATTCCAACGAAGCGATGCTAGCCAGGATTCAAGCATTGGGAGGCGGGGACTACAGCATTATTTACCCATCTGACTATACGGTGAGGAAGATGGTGGAACTGGGCTTGCTCAGTGAAATCGATCGCTCCCGTGTGGTAGGTTTGGATCGGTTGTTTCCCCGCTTCCAGAATCCCGTCTATGACCCAGAAAACCGCTACAGCATACCTCTGAGTTGGGGAACAACGGGTCTCATTTACAACACCCAGAAGCTGAAGCAACCACCAGCAGATTGGAATTATCTCTGGGACAATCAGCAGGCACTTTCTCGAAGGATGACCTTGCTGAATGATGTTCGGGAAGTAATGGGTGCGGTGTTGAAAATGCTGGGGTACTCTTACAACTCAAAAGACCCGCAGCAGATTAAACAGGCGTATGAAAAGTTAATGGCGCTCAAACCGGCCCTCGCTTCTTTCACCTCTGATGCCTGGAGAACTCAAATTTTAACTGGGGATTTGCTGCTGGCAATGGGATTTTCATCCGATGCCAATGAAATTATTCCAGAAAATAAAAACTTACAATATCTAATTCCTCGGAGTGGTTCTTCGGTGTGGACTGACACACTGGTCGTTCCGATAACAGCTCCCAATCCAGAAGGAGCTTATGCCTGGATTAACTTTATGTTGCAACCTGATGTCGCCGCTCAGATTTGCGAACGTTTAAGTTTCGCGACACCCAATCAAGCTGGCTACAATCAGCTACCTGATGAAATCCGTAACAATCAAATTTTATTTCCCCCAGAGGCGGTACTTGCCCAATGCGAAGGCGTTGCGCCGCTTGGAAAAGTTGCCGAAGTTTATGAATCCTATTGGACTCGATTGACGAGCAGCTAACATTAAATAATCTTGAGTTTTGAATGATGAATTGAAGCAATAATTGATACTTCATATCAATCATCTTTCATTAATAACTCAAAACTCAAAACTCAAAACTCAAAACTTTTTTCTGTCGTGTCTACCCCAACGTCTCCTCCCTCTATCCCCAATCCCACTCCCTCTGATGGAATCGAATCGCCAGTGCTAATGGGCAGCAGACGCCCAGGCTTGAAGTGGTTGGAACCAATGGCGCTGCTGGGTCCTGCTGGTATCTGGTTGGGTTTGTTGCTAGTGCTGCCAACGCTGGTGATTTTTCAGCTGAGTTTAGTGCCAGGAATCCGACCTGGGGATGTGGTGAATCCCAGCGGTTTGGATAACTATACGCTGGTGTTTCAACCAGTTTACTTGCAGGTAATCGGGCGATCGCTATTCTTTGCAATTGGCACTACAATCGTTTGTCTTTTACTCGGATTCCCGGTTGCCTACTGGATTGGGCAAATGGCACCAAAACAGTGGCGAAATTTGCTGCTACTAGGCTTTGTCTTGCCTTTGTGGACATCATCGCTGCTGCGTTCTTACGCCTGGATTACAATTTTGCGTCCTACTGGCGTCCTGAACACGATGTTAACGACTTTAGGGCTTCCGGCTTTGGAGTTGCTGAACCAGAGTTCAGCCGTGTTTATTGGCATGGGTTACAGTTATTTGCCCTACATGGTGTTAATTCTTTACGCTTCGGTAGAAAAACTGGATCGGCGGTTGCTAGAGGCATCTGCGGATTTGGGGGCAAATCCGATTGACACTTTTTGGAAAGTGACTGTCCCGCAAACGCTACCAGGAATTGCGGCGGGTTCTTTGCTAGTATTTATTAGCACTTTAGGTGATTTTGTCGATCCAGAATTGCTGGGCGGTGCTTCCAGTATGACGATATCCCGCTTGATTTATAACCAGTTTTTAGGTGCGACTCAGAATTGGGGATTTGGCTCATCTTTGAGTATGGTATTAATTTTTGCTGTTAGTATAGCGATCGCGCTTTTGATTAAATACGGCGATAGCACACCGCAAAAATAAGACCAATAGATAAGGTGCGTTGACGATAGTGTAACGTACCATTATTTTCAGAAAATATCTAAAATTTTTGTTGAATATTCGCCATAGGTACTAGATAAGTATTAGCGCAAGTGCTAGCCTTATATAATGGGAATCTGTGCGCCCATATAAAGTATTTTTTGAATTGAATAATGATTGATTAGTCAGTAAGCGCTGACTAATTCACTGGATAGAATAACTGTAAGTTGGGTTGAGAAACGAACCTCACCAAATTGTTTAGAGGGGTTGGATTTCCTTACCTTAACCCAATCTACGCTAAATCAAATTTCCAATTATTTATGAGTTATTGCTTAAATCCCGCGTGTCAGAAGTGCCAAAACTCCCACAATGACAAATTTTGTAAAAACTGCGGGACGAAGCTGGTATTTTTAGGGCGTTACCGGGCTTTGGCACCACTTGGACAAGGCGGGTTTGGTAGGACTTTTCGGGCAATTGATGAAGCGAAACCGTCCAAACCAGCTTGTGTAATTAAGCAATTTTTCCCGATACAACAGGGTACGGATACAGCTAATAAAGCAGCAGAATTATTCCATCAAGAAGCTGTACGGCTAGAGGAATTAGGTAATCATCCGCAGATTCCGGAATTGTTAGCCCATTTTGAGGAAGAGAACCGTCAATATTTGGTGCAACAATTTATCAACGGGCAAAATTTAGCCCAAATATTAGAACAAAAAGGTGCTTTCAGCGAAACCGAAATTCGCAGCTTGCTGACAGACTTGCTGCGCGTATTGGAATTTGTGCATAGTAAGCAGGTAATTCACCGGGATATTAAGCCAGAGAATATCATTCGTCGTCAGGTTGATAATCAACTGGTGTTAGTAGATTTTGGTGCAGCTAAATTTGCGACAGGAACCGCATTAGCCAGAACTGGAACAGTGATTGGTGACTTTCGATATATTGCACCAGAACAAGCAGTAGGGAAAGGTATTTTTGCCAGCGATTTATATAGTTTGGGTGTCACCTGCATTCATTTGCTGACTAATGTTGAGCCTTTAGAGTTATTCGATACTGATGAAGATGCTTGGGTTTGGCAGAATTACTTGCAAAATTCTGTAAGTGATGAGTTGCGTAGCATCTTAGATAAGATGATCCAAAGAGGTGCGAAACGGCGATATCAATCAGCCGAAGATGTAATAAATGCATTAACTCTGCAAAAGTTATCTGTAGCGCCAACAATTCTGAATCTTCCCCAACCTTTACCGCTTAAAACGTTCCATTTTGATGTGGTAACAGTAAACGGACAGGGAATAGAAACTAACCGCCGCAGAATGCAAGCAAAATATTTCTCTGAAGACTTAGGTGGTGGGGTAACATTGGAAATGGTAGAAATTCCCCGCGGTACCTTCCTGATGGGTTCTCCAGACACGGAGAAGGGGCGAAGTAGCAGGGAAAGCCCGCAACATAAAGTAACTGTAGCACCGTTTTTCATAGGAAAATTCACCATTACACAAGCGCAGTGGAAAGTCGTAGCAACTCTGCCAAAAATCAACAGAGAGATGCAACCAGATCCTTCCTACTTCAAAGGTACAAATCGACCAGTAGAAAATGTATCCTGGGAGGATGCTGTAGAATTTTGTGCGCGACTGTCGAAAAAAACTGGAAAAATTTATCGTTTACCCAGCGAGTCCCAATGGGAATACGCTTGTCGTGCAGGCACAACTACACCTTTTCACTTTGGCGATACAATTACTTCTAAAGTAGCGAACTACGACAGTAGATATACTTACGCCTCTGCACCGAAGGGAAAATATCGTCAGGAAACGACGGAAGTGGGGAGTTTTCCTCCGAATGCCTTTGGATTATACGATATGCACGGAACTGTTAGGGAATGGTGTGCTGATATTTGGCATGATAACTACAATGGTGCGCCTGTTGATGAGAGTGTGTGGAAGTCTAGCGCAGATAACCGATATCGGCTGTTGCGTGGGGGTTCGTGGCTTCTCAATTCTAAGTACTGTCGGAGTGCGGTTCGTAGCAGGGATGAACTGGTTAGTAGGTGCAGCGATCACGGTTTTCGGGTTGTAGTTACTGCCTCGGCGTGGACTCTTTCCTAGCCTTTCACTCTCTTCCTTCGCGCTCTTTGCGTCTTCGCGGTTCCTAAAAATCAATTTACCTGGACGCACAGATTCCCATTGTATAAGTATAACCCTAATCCAGGGAAAGGTAGTATAAAATAATACAAAAGTTTGAAATTTACGGAGACGATAACACTTGAGACGCGATCGCACTCTTCCAAACACGCGATCGCATCCAGTAAAGTGAAGAAAGTTGGCATAGAGCGTGTAGCGAAGTGGCTGCTCTCTTCAGCATCGCAAACCCGACAAATGGTGAAATTGAATGACAGGCACCGTCAGCCATCAGCAGGAGGAAATCCCTTTAGAGATTATGTTGAAGTCCCAGGATAAACCTCGTATTTCTTGGCAGGTTATTTTCACACTGCTGATGTTCTTTTATATGTACCTGCCCATTCTGGTACTGACGTTTTATAGTTTTAACGAGTCTACCTATAGTGCCGGTTGGGAAGGATTCACCCTCAAATGGTATCTAAAGCTGTTTCAGGATACCCGTATCCTGACGGCGCTGCAAAATAGCTTAACCGTGGCTTTGTGTGCAGTAGCGATCGCTGCCGTATTAGGCACCATAATGGCAGTTGGTTTAGCCCGTTATACCTTTCCGGGGAAAACCTTGTATCGCGGCGTTTCTTACCTGCCGCTGATTATTCCCGATATTGCGATCGCTGTTGCCACGCTGGTATTTTTAGCCGTTATTGGTATGCCGTTGAGCTTGTGGACAATTGTGGCAGCTCATGTCGTCTTTTGTCTTGCCTACGTCGCCTTGGTAGTTTCTTCTCGAATTAGCGGCTTAAACCCCCATTTAGAAGAAGCCGCCCTCGATTTAGGGGCGACGCCAGTACAAGCTTTTATCCAAGTGTTGCTTCCAGAATTAATGCCAGCAATTATTTCCGGTTGCCTGTTAGCTTTTGTCCTCAGCATGGACGACTTTCTCATTGCTAGCTTCACTGCCGGTACGGGTGCCACAACATTACCCCTAGAAATCTTTAGCCGCATCCGCACTGGCGTCAAACCAGATATCAACGCTCTCAGCGTGATGCTAATGATTGTGTCAGGTTTTGTCGCTTTTGTTGCTGAATTGCTCCGCTACCGCAGCGAACAAAAACGCTTTAAATAGCTTTGAATTTGTAGAGATGTCACTGCATCTTATTTCGGGATTTTAAAATTTAACAATGAACAAAAAATTGTCATAATTTAAGCTATTTGTTGGTAAAATTATTCAATGAACTTAAATTTAATTCTTCCTATATGGGAAGTTAATTTACTTTAAGAAAATGCACAAATTTTCATTATTTAATTAATACTAATAATACCAGCTTAAGGGAATACAGTAAATTATAAATGGCTCCTATTGAGCCGCCGTCAAAATTGAAAAAGGAGGCTGATTACCAGCCTCCTTTTCAGGAGAAATAGATAGGGGCGCATAGCAAGAGTGCCCTTACCCATTGCGGGTTAAACAAGTTTCAGATTGGGATACTCAGCCAGCAAATCATCAGAGGTAAGCGTGTCGCCTTCTGCCTGAGGTGCCCAGAGAATTTCTACTGCAAGTAGGCGATCGCTCCCGATGCCACCAATCTGACGCAAGGCTTGACGCAAATCGTCAGTGCTGTTGATTTTCGGTAGTTGCAGATTGCCTTCGGCACCCACCAAAATCGTCACAATAATGTATTCACCAGGACCTTCTGCCATCACCTGATTTGCCAGCTTGCCAGCTTCCTCAGATCCCGCCGGTAAAGATGCTTTGGGCGTTGCTGCCTTGAGCTGATTATTGACGTTCGAGAGAGTCTCTTCGGTGACTTTGCTGCGTTCACCCAGAGCTAGCTGATTAAACTTGGCTTCTGCGGCTTGTAACGCTGTTTGCTGAGATTCTGCTGCCCCATACACCCAGTATTCCGGGTGACGTAGCAAAGCTAGGGTACTTTCTTGAAGCACTTGGGCACGACCGATGGCGGAACTCATATCAGATGTACGCGCCAACTCGTCTAATTCTCCTTGCAAGCTGCGAGCTTCTGCCAAAAGACCCACTTGCACCTCTGCCACAGAAACTTTGGGATTGCCGTAGCCCAGCGAATCGGCTTCCCCTGCGTCACCAACACCCACGCGACGGAAGCTGGAAACCAAGAAGTTAGCGATCCCCAGGAAAATCAAAATCGTAAACAGACCGCCAAATCCGCCCCCGATGCCAAAGAAGGGAAATAGCAACGGGAACCCAAATCCACCCCCAAATCCACCCCCAGGATAAGGAGCCGGATAGTATCCGCCGGACGGTGGCGCGTAGGTGCGGCTAGGAGGCGAATAGCTGCGGCTGGGCGCTCTAAAAGAACCCCCTCCAATCCGACCGCCTGAGCGAGCTGCTAAGGCTCCGTCAGCATGACCTAGCGTCAGGGTAAGGATCAGACCAAAGACGAACAAAGATTTCAAAAGGGGTTTAATTGCTGAAAGCAGTTTATTACGCATACATACTGTGCCTATTCAATCTGATTAAAACTGTAGCGGCTGGCAGCAACTCCTAGCATCTTCCTAACTATCGAGCGATCCGAGCTACATCTTTAATGTATCGCCTCCACCCGACTGGCGCGGGATCAATGCGGGGCGGATTTCCTCACGGGGAATCCGTACTCGAAAGGATGACGGATGAGGGATAACGCGAATCGCTGTGCGTTACCCAGGAACTGGACTAGAAACCACAGATGAAAAGTACAGTATGGGGAGTAAATCTTGTGGCTGTTTTCCGAGAAACAACCGAGAATTTATCTTCAGCCATTCCTTGTTCAATCTTCATCTCTGAGGTTCCAATTAGCCGCCGCCGACGATGGTGACGATTTCAATCGCGTCCCCCTCTTTGATCTCCGTTTGCGACCAAAACTGTCGATGGAGAATCTCACCGTTGTACTCAACCGCCACTAGGCGAGGATTTAACCCCAGATGCTCTAACAACTGGGGCAATTTAGTGTCGGGCGGGCAGGTGCGGGGTTCCCCATTCACTTGCAGCGTGATTTGACCAGACGGACTAAACATAAGATTGGGGAACGCGAACATCAACAGAGCGGAGAGTTTGCAGACGACTCAGCTGGGAGAGGAAATACTGAGTCATTAACATCGGCTGATCTGCCTGCATGATGGCGCGAACCGCTGCCACTCGTTCGGCTCCCGCCTCCAGCACATCATTTAAGTTATTCGCATCAATGCCCCCAATGGCAAACCAGGGAATCGAGGCATTTTCGGCCGCATAGCGGACATAGTCTAGCCCAGCAGCAGCTTTATCTACTTTGGTTGGAGTTTCATAAACGGGGCCAACTCCGATATAGTCAGCACCCTCCTGGATAGCTCGCTGCATTTCTTCCGGGTTCGTGGTGGAGCGACCAACCAGGCGTTGTGGCCCTAGCAACTGTCGGGCGAGGGCGATGGAGATATCTTGTTGTCCCAGATGCACGCCATCGGCATTCACTGCCAAAGCCAGATCCACCCGGTCGTTCATGATAAACAGGGCACCGTATTGATGGCATAGCTGGCGGAGTTTGGAAGCGTGGGCGACTCGCACAGAATCGTCGGCAATTTTTTCGCGATACTGTACCAGAGTCAGTCCCCCTTGCAGGGCGGCTTCAACGATGGAAAATAGCTGTTCTGAGGCAGAAGTAACGAGGTATAGATGCGATCGCAACAGCACCTGATGTCGCCGGTAAGCCAGTAAATTGGTCTCCAGCGTATACACCCGATAGCGCAATTGCTTAGCCGCCGACCCTAGATCGGGGTCGTAAAGCTTGCTATATTCTTCCAGCACTCGCAGGGCTTCTTCCACGCGAGCAAAATTGGCTTGCAACAGCTGCTGAATGCTAGAGCGCTGTTGTTCTTGAGGATGGGTCAACTCTGTGCCTGCATCCCCTGGGGTATCCCGTGCAGCCCGAAGCTCCATGCCATGCCATTTGGCTAGCTCCTGTCGCATTTGCTTGCATTCATTGACTAATTGGGAGCTATTCACGCCAAAGCGACACCATTCTTCGATAATCCGCAAGCCTTCTCTGGCTCGGTCTAAATTGGCGTCTAGAATGCGGCAAACCGCTGGCTGTGCTTGTATGAGCAAGTCCCCAACTGGCTCTCGAACGCTGTGTTTCTCGCCCATCGCAACCACTCCATTATTTTTCATCGTAGCAGTCTAGTTTCCTAATTTCTGAAATCTGTGAAGTGACAGGGTAGCACGTACCAACCAAATTTTCTCAATTGCCCCATATATTTTATCCAACTGAATAAAAAATAGAATGCGGGGATTAACAAGGTTGAGCAAACTGAACAATGCTGATATCGTGCGGATTGTGAACTAAGTCATGTGAACTAAGTCAGTAACATTTCGTCTATGGGGTAGGAGCAAGTAGCGTCCTTATCCAATTCTTTAGCCTACGGTTTTCTAGTTTTTTGTACCTACCTATTTAAGAGCGTTTAACAGCAGTATTATCATTCAAAGAATACCCCCACAGAATTTTCTTTTGGAATGCCCACCGAATTCCTCGCTTTGAAGAGGATGCTCAGGTTGATGAGCTGTTAGCTGTTGGGGTCTTTCTAGAAATGTAAGAAATGTAAACAAACGGGTAGCCTCTATACCAGAATAGGTGTGCATGGACTAAAACTAGGTGCTTTCTTCCATCAGCCTTTACCGATATTGCAGTGCCAACTTGAGAGGAGTAGAGCCGTGAGTTTGAGATGCCCCCACAATCGTCAATTGAATGCCCTAGTCAGAAAATGCCGTCCGTCTGTTCGTACCTGTCGCATTTTCTTAGGACTCGCGACTGCGATCGCAATCCCTTGGCTGGACGTTACCGCAATCCAGGCACAGCCGACGGTGGCTCAGGTTCCCCCGGACGGGCAGACGCAGATGTCACAAATGAATCGGTTGTATGTCAACCCCGCTGCGGGAAATGACAGTAATGGCACTGGAGACGAGCAGGAACCGTTCCAAACGATTACTCATGCCTTGCAGGTCGCTCAGCCGAACACCGCCATCGTACTGGCACCCGGCACCTACAGCACCGAAACGGGTGAAACCTTTCCCTTAAGACTCAAAGCCGGTGTAACGATTCAGGGCGATCGCGGCACCAAAGGGGAGAATATTGTCATCCTTGGCGGCGGTCAGTTCCTCAGTCGTTTCTTTGGCGGTCAAAATATAGCGATCGCTGGGGCAAATCAGGCGGGGTTGATGGGCGTCACGGTGACGAATCCGAATCCACGAGGTTACGGTCTTTGGATTGAATCCACCAGTCTGATGGTGGCGGATAACACCTTTACGGGAAGTAAGCATGATGGAGTTGCCGTCACTGGCAACAGTGCCCCCAGCATTCGCAACAACTACTTCTATGAAAACGGGGGCAATGGGATTACGATTTACGGGACTTCCCGACCGGAAGTGCGGGAAAATGTCTTTGAAAATACGGGATTTGGCATTAGTATCGGTCATAATGCTGCCCCGCAGCTAATTGCCAATCGCATCAGTGGCAACAAAGATGGGGTCGTCGTCGAAACCAAGGCAACACCCGTTCTCCGGAATAATATTATTGAAAACAACACTCGCTATGGGTTAGTGGCAGTTTCTCAAGCTCGTCCTGATTTAGGAACGGCTGGCGAACCGGGAGGCAATATTTTTCGTGCTAATGGTCTATTGGACATTAACACCAAGGCTTCAAGCCAGGAGATTCCTGCCTATGGGAATGAGATCACTGCCAAAACGGCAGGACGCATTGACCTAACGGGCATGGCAATCCCGCCCACCCCGCTTGTAGAGGCTCCCATTGCCAGCGGTCTTCTGAAGCCGCTTCCCACCGCTTCCCTGCCGCCACAGGAAGCCCTGGCACCGATTCAGCCAGTAGCGAGGAATGGTGGAAGTTCTCAATCTTTGCCACTCCTCTCTAACCGCCCGAACTCAGAGATTTTAACTCCAATACAATCGGTACCCACTGACAGCACCGGGATTAAAATTTCCGTTCAACCGCCTGCCCCAACCTCTCAGCGAGCAAGAACGTCAGCTTACGGATTACCAACATTGCAGCCTCCGATGGTGCCTCCGGTGGTGTCGCCAGTAGTGCCGCCCCAGCAGCCCAGAGCGACAGCGTCTCCCTTGCCGATATCGCCTGTGCCCCAGACTGCACCCCTAGAAATTCCCGCGCCGCCTCCGGTTGCTCGGTCGCCGCTGCCGACTTCCCGGTCGCCCAGAGCGACGACATTACCAGCGCTACCGTCGTCAGCTTCTACATTACCGGCGCTACCGTCATCCGCCCCGTCTCAACCGTCGCCTGCCCCCCGGACTCTGGACTTCGGGGTAGCACCACAGGAGCCTCTCCAAGCTTCAGCTTCCTCCGATTTGCTGCCAGTGCCGAGTCCTGATGTTCCTTTGGGGAATATCGGCAACAGTCGGGCTGCTAGCGGGAGAGTGCCCCGCCGAGCGGGCGGTAGTCAACAGGCTCTAGGTTTGCGTTATCGGGTTGTGGTGGAGGCTCAAAATTCGCGCCAAGAGGCTTTAGTGCGATCGCTTGCACCCGATGCCTTCCGCACGCGCTCCAACGGTCGGACGGTGATGCAGGCGGGAGCTTTTAGCACTCGCGATCGCGCTTTGGAAATGCAGCAAATGCTCAAAACGAAAGGTTTAGCAGCCACGATTGAGTCAAGGAATTAATATTGTTTGTCAGGGGTTGATGGTTAATTGTCCGTTGTCATTGACCCCGGATGATTACCCACGACCCAATGTTCTACAGTTGGTTATTTTGACCCGTAATCATTCTTAGCTCAGACCGTTATGCCAAGAGATGAGTCGCTCTCTCGAAGCTTGATGCTAATTTGTTTTGGAACAGCGGTGGTGTTGTTCTCAGTTTCTAGGCGGACAAGTTCTTCAAGGGTGACGACCGTCAGCTTGGATTCCCCGATTCGGAGTCAGCGCCAGGTCGGCAAGTTGGCAAGTTGGCAGCTTGGAGACTTGTGGAGTAAAAATCGATCTTCAAATAGCCGCTCAACCCCTCGGGAATATTCAGTGCTAGAAACCGCTCAGGCGGCATCCGCTTGGCAATCGCATCTCGTTGTCGATTTGAGCGATCGCCTGGTTTATGTTTACCGTGACGATCGGCTGCAAGCCAGTTACCCCGTAGCGGTGGGGCAGTTAGGTTGGGAAACGCCCACGGGTTCGTTCCAAGTTTTGCAAATGAACCAAAATCCGGCGTGGCGTCAACCGATTACGGGTGAAGTTATCCCATCTGGGGCGAATGATAATCCCTTAGGCGATCGCTGGATTGGTTTTTGGTCGGATGGGCGTCATCAAATTGGGTTTCACGGCACCAACGAAGAACACCTGATCGGGCAAGCAGTCTCCCACGGCTGCTTGCGAATGCGAAATCAAGATATTCGGATGCTTTATCAGCAGGTCGCGAAAGGGACACTCGTACTGGTTCGCAGGTAGGAGGGAAAAGTTTTGAGTTTTGAGTTCTGAATTAATCACTCAAAACTCAAAATTCATCATTTATAACTCTTCCATTATTCGTTGCTATGGTTACTGGATTGAGGTTCAAAGCTAGGTGCGTAGGTTTGGAGTAAGGAACTCACCTGCTTGAACACGTCACTGTCGTTCGCTTTGCTGAGCGCTTGCCGTTCTGGGAAAAATTCGGGACGATCCAGATTCCGGGCGATCGCTTCGCTCACTTGCTGGGTAATCAGCTCTTGAAGTTCATCCTTTGCCCGCATTCGCTGATAGCTAGCACCTTCCTCCGTCGTGGCATACAGCGGAGGCAAGCGATTGAGCGCGTAGGCAGCAATATCGCCGACATCTAGAACGCGATCGCTGGTTGCCTCAATTTCTGCGACTCTGGCGATCGCTTCCGTCAGCACCAACTCTTCCATGACATTGATGAACTGTTTTCGAGGAACTGCAACCACTTCCCCAGTTAACAGTGCGCCCATCAGACGGTCTAGAGCCATGTATTCTTCAATCGAAAGCTCAGAAGCCGTGTCACAGATGCGCCCCACCTCTGCTTCCATCGCTGGCGTCAGATAACCATCCTGCAGGGCTTGTTCAACAATTTTTTCAATACTCATCTAAAAATCCTGCTGGATACCCCATCCAAACTGTTTTGGTTGGCTAGGAAAGCGAGGCAGGGATTACCGCTTCCCTAAAAGTGCGTGCCCGTTTTCGAGTGTTGATACGCCCTCAACGAAGCCGAAACCTGCGTTGATGTCTTTTCGCCCATGCCCACTCATCTATCCTGGCATAACCAGCGCCTCAAAATACGCAAAACTACGCAGGCTTAACATCAGTCGGTTAGCGAACTAACAATATTGCTTTGACATTGGGAATTTTCGGGATTTTTCCCAAAGGCTATTCAACATTTACGCTTCTCAGATGACTCTCTACAATCCCCGTCCGCAAAGCTTTCGCTTCGGAAAAGCCTACACTAGCTCCCGGTGGGATAGTCGAAGACATTGAAAAATGCTTCGCAATCTCGTTTCGGAGAGGCAACCCTGCCACAATCTTTCCTCAATACAACACCAAATACATTAAAACCTAAAAAAATTCATCAAAACTTCAAAAAACCTCATTCAACTCCTTGAGTTCTCCAAGGTACTGGGTCTACGGCAAGACTATTGACATACAATCCCCAATGTAAGTGAGGACCCGTTGAAGCTCCCGTTGAACCAATTGCCCCAATCACCTGTCCCGCTTTTACAAAATCCCCTTCCTTGACATCAATCCGGCTCAAGTGCATAAAAATACTGGTGACGCCTTGACCGTGATCTACCCCAATTACATTTCCGTGAACTCGGAAACCCTGAGCAACCCGTCCCACCAGCGCCACTCTTCCCGATGCTGGTGCTGTTACCGGCGAACCATACCCACCCGCGTAGTCAACCCCGCGATGGTAGTAGTCATTCGCAAACTTGCCATTGTAGTAACGGCGAACCCCGTAAATACTGGTGATGCTACCTCGGTTCGGCTTGAGAAAAGGACCATTCCAGAACTTTTGCGGCGTCACCAAATTTTTAAAAGCTGCCACGCGGTTGAGTTCAAATTGGGTTGCTGATTGTCCGGCTTTTCCGGGGGGTAGGGTAATCCGTTGCACCGGGAAATTGCGCGATCGCAATGGCAACGACAGGTTTTTGACTTCCCCATCACCAGCAACCCGAATTTGTAGCGTTCCCGGCTTGTCTAAAGGCGTTGTCGGTAGCAAGACTCGAAAGCGATTTTGACCGAGGGAAAACGCCCGGTAAGTCTTCTGTTTGAAAGAAACCGTGGGACTCTGCGAACCAGAGGAATCCGTCTGAATCATGACCGAGAGCGTATCCCCAAGCTGGGGATTGTTGGGTGCCACCTGTACCTGCAAAGCTTTGACTGGCAAAGCAGTAGAAACTAAAAAAGCAAAAGGCAACAGAAAGAATTCTTTGTTTTTACGGTTCGCTTTGGACTTTTGACTGGACAAGAGTGTAGAAACCAGCCGTCGGTCATGGCGAGATTGAAGCAGAGTCTTAAGCGACATCACAGGCAATTTTCTCCGAGCCAGTAATTGACAAAGCGTCTATGACCTTGTCTATGACCTTGATTACTAGCGGATAGACTATCACCTTGCCTGGACTGTTTCCACCGCCTTCCCTCAATTGATCCCAGTTGCCCAATAGAAACCTGAGGCAATGGCGTTAGCACAGTCCATAAAACTCTGTATTCTAAGTTTATATACCTTTATACTTGTTCTCATAAAACAAACTTGTGCAAGAAGACTTTAGACTGATTGTTGACTTAGTATCTGTTTTGGCAGCAGCAGCCGTTGGTGGAGTGGTATCAGCGCTGCTGCGGCAACCTGCCTTACTGGGTTATATCGTCGGCGGAATCGTCGTTGGGCCTGCGGGGTTGGGACTGATTAAAGAATTGGTTCAGATAGAAACTCTGGCTCAATTTGGCGTCGCCTTTTTGTTGTTCGCCTTGGGCGTTGAGTTTTCGTTTGCGGAATTAAAAAAAGTTAAAGGCATCGCCTTGGGTGGAGGCGGACTACAGATTGCCCTGACAATTGCAGTCACGGTTGCAGTCTGTGGACTCACTGGAGCGTGGGGTACCTTACCAGCGAAGGGTGTCTTCCTGGGGGCAATTCTGTCTTTGTCTTCAACCGCAATTGTCTTTAAGTGTCTGATGGAGCGAAATGAGACGGGGACGCCTCACGCTCAGGTGATGCTGGGGATTTTGGTGGTACAGGATTTGGCATTGGGGTTGATGCTGGCTGTCTTGCCAGCGCTGGATCAACCGCCAGAAGCGATTGGCAAGGCTGTGGCTTTAGCGCTGTTACAGATTGGGTTATTTGCGGCTGTGGCTGTGGCAGCAGGCATCTGGCTGATTCCTCCCTTGCTGCGCCTACTCGCTCGAACGGAAAGCCGGGAGTTGTTTCTATTGGGCGTGGTGGCACTGTGTTTGGGGATTGCGTTGCTCACGGAGGCATTGGGTCTTTCGATTGAAATGGGGGCATTTGTCGCCGGGTTAATGATTTCGGAGGTGGAATATGCCGACCAAACCCTGACTTATGTGGAGCCGTTGCGGGATGTGTTTGCGGCACTGTTTTTTGCGGCGATTGGGATGCTCATCGACCCAATTTTCCTGTGGAACAACCTAGAGTTAATTCTGGGGCTGGTTTTGCTAGTTTTCGTCGGCAAGTTTTTGATTGTGACGCCGATTGTCAGAGCGTTTGGATATCCGCTGAAAACGGCGGTAATTGCTGGTTTGGGGTTAGCTCAAATTGGAGAATTTTCGTTTGTTCTTGCCAGTGAGGGACAAGCTTTGGGGCTGGTTTCTCGGCGGGTTTACTTGCTGATTTTGGGCACGACTGCGGTGACGCTGGTACTGACGCCTTTTGTGATGCGGCTGGTGCCAAAATTGTTGGAGTTGCCTTGGCTGAAGCCGTATCTAGATCCGGTGGATGACCCGATGGAAGTGGCGATAGATGCGCCTTTGCAAAATCATGTGGTGGTCTGCGGTTATGGACGGGTGGGACGAAATCTGATCAAACTGGTGCAGGAGCATAACTATCCAGTGGTAGTGATTGACCAGTCGGAAAGCCGGATTCAGCAGTTAAGAGAAGCAGAAGTTTCTTATGTTTATGGCAATGCGGTGAGTTTGCACGTACTGGAAGCTGCGGGGGTAGATAAGGCGAAGGGGATGGCGATCGCGCTTCCCGATCCGATGAGTACCCGCCTTTGCCTCAAACGCGCTTTAGAATTGGCTCCGGATCTGGATATTGTCGTTCGCGCTAACCACAACAACGATATCGAACTGCTTTATCAGTTGGGGGCGCGAGAGGTGGTGCAACCGGAGTTTGAAGCGAGTTTAGAACTGGCGGCGCATCTATTAGCCGGTAGTGGATTGCCGACATGGCAGATCCAGAAGGAAATGCAGCAAATTCGCAATAGCCATTACCTGGCATTGCGTCCAGAGCGATCGCCTTCGGAGATTGCTCATGACTTACAAATTGCCACTGCCGAAATGAATAGCAAGTGGTATTCCCTCCCGCCCAACTCTCCCCTGATTGGGATGACGCTACAGGAGACGGATATGCGCCGATTGACGGGTGTCACTTTGATGGCAATTCGGCGAACTGGTGGGGAAGAAGTGGACTATCCAGACAAGCAAACTTCTCTGGAAGTGGGCGATCGCCTCTTGGTGGTGGGAGAATCCAACGAACAAGCTGCTTTTAATCAACTGGCAAACGGTGAAGTGGCAATCCCAAGCCAAACCGCTCCCTGTCAGTGGTTGCAGGTTCCAGAGTCCAGCCCAGTTGCCGGTAAGCCTCTCTCTGAGCTGCATATTCGCCGCCAGTACGGGGTGCAAGTGCAAGCAATTCGGCGAGATGGCAAGTTCATCCGCTTTCCGGGGGGCGATACCGAGCTGCAAGCGGGCGATCAGCTGCTCTTATGCGGCGGCAGTTTTCCCCTCAATCAGGTGCAACAGTTGTTGGCACCCGAATCTGAGCCTCCGGTTTTCCCAGTCCCTACGCTCAACTTGCCAGTAAGCGAAGCGATACAAGAGCATCTTCCCTCTGATAATCAGCGAACAGGCGAATCAAGGTAATCAGTCATTGGGGAAGTGATTACCGATTCCCGATTACCGATTCCCGATTACTTTGGCTGCACATAAGCGATCGCGTGTCGCCAAACCAGCGTTTGCTGATTCGATTCATCTTGTAGACAAATACAGTTCTGATCTTGCCAACGCAGTTTACCAACGAGTACATCGTTCGTGAGGAGTTTCAGTTCAACCCTTTGTCCCTCTTTCACAAATGTTTGGACGAGGCGAGTGCTTGGTAAGCCTGTTTCCAGTTCAGTTGTCATAATGCAAGATTTTTCCTAATGCGAATTGCCAGATTTCAGGATTGAAGGACTGCCATTAACCATTACCCATTCCATAGTTTATGCTAATCGAAAATTGCGAATCGAAGGATTGCTAAATGGGAATCGAGTTTACTAAGTATCACGGACTGGGAAACGATTTCATTCTGATTGACAATCGTTCCTCATCAGAACCCAAGGTAACGCCAGAACAAGCGGTCAAGTTTTGCGATCGCCACTTCGGTATCGGTGCCGACGGCGTGATTTTTGCCATGCCGGGACAAGATGGCACCGACTACACCATGCGGATTTTCAACTCCGATGGTTCCGAACCGGAAATGTGCGGCAATGGCATTCGCTGTTTAGCCCAATTTATCGCTGATTTAGAAGGAAAATCTACTCAAGAAATTCAATATCGGATTCATACCCTGGCGGGTGTCATGACACCGCACATAAAGCCGGATGGGAAAGTCACCGTCGATATGGGAATGCCGGGACTACTGGCAGCGGAAATTCCCACGACGCTGGGTGCTGCTGACGAGAAAGTAATCGCGCAACCTTTAGAAGTCGCGGATGCTACTTGGTTGGTAACTTGTGTCAGCATGGGGAATCCTCACTGCATCACGTTTGTGGAGGATGTTGCCGCGATTCCTTTAGAAAATATTGGTCCCCAGTTCGAGCATCATCCTGTTTTTCCCAAGCGGACTAACACCGAGTTTATTCAAGTCGTGCGCCCGGATTACCTGAAAATGCGGGTCTGGGAACGCGGTGCGGGGACAACTTTAGCGTGCGGGACGGGTGCTTGTGCGACTGTGGTTGCTGGAGTATTGACCGGAAAGAGCGATCGCATCGCCACCGTTGAATTACCCGGCGGCTGTTTGGAAATCGAATGGTCGGAAATAGACCAGCGAGTTTACATGACAGGACCAGCGGAGCGTGTATTCGCAGGTCAGATATAATCCGATGTGCTTTTTCTTAGCCTTCCGATAAATGGGGATTGGGGGAGCAAAACCCGAACAGCTCTGTTGGTTCGATTCCCCTAGTCCCTCGCTCAATTGTCGGGAATTACACTGTAAAGTTGCACATCGCGCGATCTAGCAAAAATGCAAAAGCAGCCAGAAAAGGCTCCCCGGCTCATTACCATCTCCGTCAGCCATTACTGCGAAAAAGCACGATGGGCATTAGAACGTCTTGAGGTTCCCTACATTGAAGAACGCCATATGCCGCTTTTTCATCGGCTAGCCACCCGCAAAAATGGCGGCGGACAAACAACTCCGGTTCTAGTAACGGAAGCGGGTACTTTGAGCGATTCTTCGGACATCTTGCAGTATCTAGATGGCATAACGGCTGAAAGTAAAAAATTTTACCCAGCCGATCCCAAACTGCGCCGCGAAGTGAAAAAACTCGAAGATTTGTTCAACAAGCAGCTCGGCCCCAGTATCCGTCTTTGGGCGTACTTTTATCTGCTAGATGACCGCCAATTGATGCGGAGGCTGTGGTGCGATGGTGTACCCCCTGTGGAGCGGGCGTCATTTCCATTTGTCTTTCCGTTGATTCGCGAGGCGGCACGGCGAGGCTACAATATCACGGCAGAATCGTCAGCCAGTGCCCATGACAAGGTTAAGCGCATCTTCGAGAACGTCAACGCGCGGTTGGCAGATGAACGTTCCTACTTAGTTGGCGATCGCTTTTCGGCAGCAGACCTCACATTTGCCTGTCTCGCGGCTCCGGCTGTACTGCCTGCCGAGTATGGGGCGAGTCTGCCCCACTTAGATGAGTTACCGGATGAAATAGCAGGAGCAATTAAAGAGTTACGGGAAACCCCGGCTGGAGCTTATATCTTGCGCCTGTTCCGTGAAGAACGCCACGGATAAGGGTTTGTTGCAACAGAGAGTGGGAAAGTGAAAGTGGGAAGCGATCGCATCCTCACGGTTGAACTACCCGGCGGCTGCTTGGAAATCGCATAGTCATAAACAGACCAGCCTGTTCATAGGCAAAATCTAATCGCGATGTAACATCGAACCTTGAAAACGGGAACCTTAAATTAGGTCAACCCAAGGGAATTTTGATGACAGGCGCTATTTACCTAATTCAAGACAAGGGTCAGCTGGTTGAAATGATCGAACAGCCCTATGACTCGGAAGCTTTGCTGCAAAAACTGCTAGCCGACTATCCGAGTTTGTTGGCTGGCGACCAGATCAACAGTGCTGCACCGAGACGTTGGTTGTTAGTTTCAGAAGAGATGCCCGTGCCATCTGAAGAAAATGGTTTCGACCGATGGGCACTCGACCATTTATTTCTCGACCAAGATGGAATTCCCACCTTAGTGGAAGTTAAGCGTAGCACTGACACCCGCATCCGGCGAGAGGTAGTTGGACAGATGCTCGACTATGCTGCTAATGCAGTGGTTTATTGGCCTGTTGAGAAAATCATTGCCCAATTTAACGCTAATTGTCAGATAAAAAGTCAAGATTCTGAACAGATACTAAGCAATTTTCTAGGTGCTGATGCTAACCCATCTGAGTTTTGGGAAAAGGTCAAGACAAATCTGCAAGCTGGCAAAGTCCGTCTAGTCTTTGTTGCTGACAAGATTCCTCCTGAACTTCAACGTATCGTGGAGTTTTTAAATAAACAAATGAATCCAGCGGAAGTATTGGCAATTGAAATTAACCAATACGTTGGTCAAGGTTTAAAAACTCTTGTTCCTAGAATTATTGGTCAAACAGTAGCAGGAAAATCAACGCAATCTCTACTAAATTATGAGAGTAAGCAATGGAATGAGTCCTTGTTCTTTCAAGAATTAGAGGCTAAAAAAGGGAGTGATGTAGCTCAAGCTGCCAGAAGCGTTTTCAACTGGATAAATTGTGAAAAAATGCAGGTGAGTTGGGGGAAAGGAAAAATTGAAGGGTCTCTGATCCCCAGAATAATCAGTTACAAAGGAGAAACCAGAAAGTTTTTCACAATTTGGAGTGGTGGCAAAATTGAGATTTATGCCTACGAACCTCCATTTAACTTGGAAGACAAAAAGACTGAACTTCTCAACCGCTTAAAATTAGTCCTAGGTAACTCGATTTCTGTTAATGCCTATAACTGGTATATTCCCTTGTTTGCACTGAAGGATGAGTTGATAACGAAGCAGTTTTTAGAAGTAATTGGCTGGGCGATTCAGGAAATTAAAGCATCATAGCTACGAATACAGGCTGTTACGTAATATGAGTTGGTAACTTTTAACCGATTGCTGTTAGTAATCATCTGCTAGATCAGCCTATTGATCTTACCAGCGATCGCATTTGTTTCTCAAACGTATCACTATCCATCAGCATCCTCATCTTCAGTCCACGCACGAACCTCAAAAGCGGAGTCACCAGCCATCCGCACGTAGAACAGTTGGTGGAAGCCTTCATTAGAAGAAGGGCGTTGTAGCTTCTTGATTGTCGCGTAAATTGCTACATCTGGCACCCGTGCTTTACCTAAGCGCTGCTGGTTACGTTCCCGGCATTGACTCACCGACGATTTAAAGTAATAACCGATAATTTCGGCACCATACATACAACCCAATTCAATGAGAAACGCACGTTCTTCTACGGTTGGGTTAGTATTATCCACAACAACCGATTGCCCCATTTCAAGTGTTTCTTTAATAAGCTGTGTCTGCCTTCTAGAGCGGTTTTTGTTGTTCCGCAACAAATCCTTGCTAACCAGCTTATGCGTTTCAGCAAAATGAGTGTGATAGAAGGTACTTTTTCCAGAAGCTTGCAAGCCGATAAAGATGACTAACTGCATAGACAATAGCCTATCAATAGTCATTATTTAAGCATAAGATTTAGAATAAAGGTAATTTTAAAGTATTGAAAATTGCATTTTACAATTAAAACTTGGTGATTTACTCTTAAAAAAGGAGATTTTTTTACAAATAGAAAAGCTGGCGAATACCATCAACTGTTATTTGAATAGGGAAGGTGATCGCACTTAGTAGAATTTGAGCGATCGCATCTTCCTATCTTTGACTTTTATGCCGTGACTGCCTCGTTTTCAGATTCATCTCTGACTTTGAAATACCAGTACAGGTTAGCAACAGCTAAATTTGAGGCTTTCTGTAAATTTGAAGTGACTAAAGTTTTATAACCTGCGATCGCAGCTTGCTGACTAATATAAGATTCTGGCTCTCGACGTAGTTCAGGCTGCATCATAAATTCAAGCTGATTGCAAAGGGATACGAAATGAGACTTTTGCTTTAAATTTTCATAGAGTAATTCTTCTGGAGGTGCTGCCAAAGCGGTGGTATCTGTACTAACTGTGACTTCTGAATTGCTAAAATCAGCACTTTGGAGTAATTTTAGTTCTGAAGGTGGGAGGCTTTGCATCCAATCAACTTGATTTTGCCAAGATTCTAGTACAGCCATATCGTGATCGTGAATGCGGGTGATTTCAGGAAAGAGAAAATCAAGCTCATCCTCTGTTTCACACTTATCAATAACATTCAGAGAATCTTGACAGATTTTGTTTTGGAGGTGCGATAGGCGATCGCTTACAGCAGAAGGCTCATTCTGCACCTGATAAGTTGTAATAATTGCCTGCTCAATTGCCCAAGCACATTCCAACCTGCGAAGCTGGCCAGCCGAACAGGTTGCTTCTAACAGCTCACTGCTACCATAATCAGCTAAAGCCTGAAACAACATCCCCCTAGCACCATCAATTTCAGCATTTCTACGGTTCGCATCTTGTATTTGCATTGCAGAGCGAAGACGGTGAAGCGCCTGAGTAAATAGCCCGTAAGCTCGAATTAAAATTGTCCGATGGTTCCTGAATTCAACATCCTGAGCAACTTGCTCAATCAATTCTTTAATTTCTGCACCTTGGTCTTTTAAAGCTTGTTTTAAGTCAATAAAACCTTCTTTGACTTCCAGCCTTAGTTGTCCTACTTCTTTTCTCAGTTTCATTGTCTGGTGCAGGTTCACTGCTGCCAAGGCCCCCACAGCCACAGTTCCAACTCCAATAAAAGCTGTAGTTGCTTGCAGCACTCCTAAGCTTGCCTGGATACTTTGCAGTCCAGCTTGGACAGCTTGAAATCCCCTGTGCGTTTGATACATTTGCGCCCCACTTGTAATCAACTGCAAAGGGCTTACAAGCGGCAATAGAGGGCTATTTTGGGCTACAGCACCGATGGCATGGGCGACAAACTGCCCGGTAGTTGCATCTCTAACCATGCTTATTGGAACTCCTGCTGATGTAAAGACTTGCACATATTTACCAGCCTCGATAGCAGCCTGAATTGCAGGAGCAAATTGAAAATACATATTTCTACTTTGTTATTAGCTAATGTTTTCGAGCCTAGCTTGTCTTACTCGGCGAAGATAACAGTATTTCCACGGAGTTAGTTTCTGCTGAATCTGGGAATACTAGAGTACAAATACGCTATAGGCTCACAGACTTTATGGATATTTCACTGGTTAGCTCTGAAGCTGTTGATTTGTTGTCGCGGATTACTGGACAAAAGCTGCGTAAACAGGATCTGACTCCTCCGGTGATATTTTTAGCAGCTTTGATAACCGTTCTGTTGGGAGTGATGCTTTTAGATGGCGCAGTCACAGATGAGGAAAAGCGACGCTGGCAGCAAACCCTTAATCGTTTTATTCCCTCAGAGGATGCGCGTCAGTTATCACAACTGATGAGTAAGGGAGTCCGACAGAATCAAGTTTATAAAAAACTGAATGAGTTGCTAATCCTAACGGCTCCGTTTTCAGAATCAGAAAGATTGTTGTTGATTGGCTTTGGCTATGAAATGTCAGCAGCAGATGGGGATATGGACGCCCGTGAGAAAAAGTATTTAGAAGTAATTGCTAATCGGTTAGAGATTAACCCACAACACTTAGCAGTTTTAGAAGCTGGATTCAGTCATCAAGGTACTGTGGAACCAGCAGCTTTAGAGGAGGTTCAGTCTTTACTAGATCCTGCTCGCTTCCACGCGCTTGATGCAGTATTTATCAAAGCTGCTAATGATCTGTTGGCGGTTCTACCTGCTAAATCTAAACAGCAAGCCAAGCAACAACAGCGCCTAAACTTGCCCTATGAGGAGCTACAGCGGTTTCAAGGGTATCGGCAACAGTTAGAAACCGCTTCTAAGCAACTTGCCGAGATTATCCAAGAAGGCACGAATGAGGGTGTACTGCCTAACAATCTAGCAGCACAAGTAGAGCAAGTGTCTCAGAAATTGAGTTCTCAGCGCTTCCGAGTGGCAGTTGTAGGAGAGTTTAGCCAAGGAAAATCAACATTATTGAATGCTTTACTAGGTGAAGAAATTCAACCTGTTAGAGAGATTCCCTGTAGCGGCACGGTGACAGTTCTCAGATATGGAACGCAAAAACGAGTAATTTGTCGTTACAAAGATAAACGAGAGGAAGAAATTCCATTTGAACAGTACAAAATAAAGGCAGCAATTTCAGAAGAAGCCGCATTGGATTGTGTCAGTGATGAATTAGCTCGTTCTAACATTGAAGAGATTATTTTTGAACATCCCGATTTAGAGTTATGCCGAAGTGGTGTCGAAATAGTGGATTCTCCTGGGTTGAACGAACATCCTGACCGAACTGCGATTACTCAACAACTACTCAAAGATACAGATGCCGCGATTTTCCTAATGAATGCCTCACGTCCTCTAACTCAAGGAGAACGCGACTTGATCCAAGATTTGAAGACTCAACTGAACGGTGGGAAGACAGATGAGGCTGCCAAAAATCTGTTTGTAGTTGTGAATTTTATGGATCTACTGCGTAGTGAAAATGGTCGGCAGCAGGTTCGACAACGGATTGAAAGGTTTGTTCAGGGTCAAAATCCTATCATTGCAGGTGAAAACCGCCTTCATTTCATCTCGGCTCAAGCGACGCTGGATGCAATTTTTGCGGGGACTGAGGATGATTACCTAAAAGCGTTTCAGAATTTTACCGGGTCTATCGAGAAGTTTTTAACAACTGAGCGTGGATTGATAAAACTTCAGCAATCGACAACCGGGCTTAATCGGCTTATTCACTCTTGCTGGGATGAGCTACATCAATTCGAGGAAATATTAAATGGCAAATTAAAAGTTTCTGAAGAAGATAAGCAAAAAATTTTAGAACAAATGGGTGAATCTAGCGGTCGTGATGTCAAAATCAAACTTCTAGCAGATCAATTGGTAGAGCAAGCAATTGATGAAGCTATTGCTTCTTATGATGAATGGTGTGAGAAATTAGATGATCTTATAGCTGAGAACAGCGAACACTGGACTTCTAACCATAATCAGAAAAAGAAACTGTTTCAGGACTATGCCAAGCAGTTCTCCACAGATATATCCAAGGAATTTAAGCTTTGGGTAGATGAGAATATAAAGGAGTCTATCTTACCATCGTATTTAAAAATATTGAACGCAGAGATATATCAAGAAATAGAAGCAATTCAAAGAAGCATCCAAGCCTTTGATTCAAAAACTGGCTCTAACCTAAGTGACCAGTTTGACCTCTCCCTTTCCGCTGCTGGAGTGAAGATGAACCTTGCTTCATTGAGTAACTTGGATGATGATACAAAGGGAATTGGTTTATTTAGCAGTCTTGGTACAGGTGGGGCAGTCGCTGGGGCTTTACTGGTATTTACAGGTCTTGGTCTTGTTCCAATAGCCATAGCTGGGGGGGCTGCTGCTGCTGTTGCCGGGTGGTTATTTGGTGAAGATGAAGAAGAACTTAAACAGCAAATAAAACTAGAAGTTTTTGAACAAGGGTTGGAAAAATTTGATGAATCAGCAGAAGAACTTTTTGAAAAGGTTACAGAATACATTGCCTCAGTTTTAGGCGAACGATCGGAAGCTGCAAGGAAAGTAATTCAGCAGGCAATCGCCTTATCTGAAAACTTCTTAGCCCAGGAGGAGAAAGCTCACCAAGAAACACTAGAACAACGTCAAGCTGAAAAAGCTTTTCTCTCTAAGAAGCGTCAGGAACTTGAGCAGGTGCTAAAGAATATTGAAGCAATCATTCCTTGCTAACAAGTTAACAAAGTGGAGAGAAAAACAACACCCTATTTAACAGCAGATGTTAAATAGGGTGTTGTCGCGAAAAATAAGGTTAATAGGAAAGGGAGTAACTGGAGCGATCGCATTCTCCTCAATCTCAAAGAGCGATCGCTCGTCTTTTCAGATATGCGATCGCTAACGCTGAAAAAAAGGGGGCTACGAAAAGCGATTAGTTTAGCGGTCAAAAAGCAAATTGGTATGATTAGTCCGCGCAGGCAGACTTTGTTCGTATAGCCGCGATTTCAATCGCCAAGGCTTATTTAACGCACCACTTGCCGCATATAATTTGCCCAAACTTGGGCAGCTTGCCCGCTACTTCCTCGCGTTGGAGTGTTGTCGTCATTTCCCAGCCAGATGCCGGTGACGAGATCCTGACTGGGAACGTAGCCGATAAACCACAAGTCAACGCCGCTATTCGTAGTGCCCGTCTTCCCTACCTCTCCGAATCCAATCGACGCCGCCCGTGCCGTACCCCCTCGCACTGCGCCCCGAAGCATATTCGTCATGGTATCTGCGATTCCCTGAGACAGCACCCGCTTCGTTGCCCCTGCTTCCTCCTCGAAGGAGTAAATCACCCGGCAGGTTTGCGGATTGTTGAAATCTTGGCAATCGCTGCTGTCCCGAATCCGCTGAATAGCATGGGCGCGATTCCAGACGCCGCCATTTTCCAAGGCACCGAAAGCCCCCGTCATCTCTAAAACGGTAGTTTCGCTTTGACCCAACACCAAACCGGGAACCGGATTAAGCGGCGTTGTGATGCCCAGTCGTCGAGCCATCTCCACCACCCGATCTAAACCAACATCCTGCGCCACCCGCAGCGCGATCGCGTTCTCAGACTGGGCAAGCGCGGTGTACATATCCGTCCCGCTACCCCCAACTCTTTCGCACCCCCGAAAGCGTTGACTCTGCCATACTATAGGGGCGCAAGAATAAAACTTTCCCGGCGAGTTACCTTGTTCAAGTGCCGAAGCGTAGGCAAAAATTTTGAAGGTGGAACCCGGTTGTCGCTTGGCTTGAGTCGCCCGATTAAATTGACTTTTTTGATAATCTGTGCCACCGACCAAGGCGCGAATTGACCCGTTGCTGGAGTCGAGGGTGACAATTGCTCCCTCAGAGAACCTGTAACTTCCCCCAATGGTATTAACTCCGTTGCGGAGGGCAGTTTCCGCCTTTTGTTGAGTCTCTAGATCCAGATTGGTTTCGACAAAAAAATTGCCTTCTTTTGCCAGTTGCTCTCCCAACAAGAATTGGAGTTCGGTGAAAACGTAGCTGTAAAAATAGGGTGCCTTGATGCTAGCTAAAGCTTCTCTGGCTTTGGGGCTAACGTCAATACGCGATCGCCTTGCTCGTTGAGCTTCTTCCGCACTGATAAACCCCAGATTTGCCATGCGGTTAATAATGCGATCGCGCAGTCCAATCGCCGTTTTATAATCCCGAATCGGATTAAAACTATTCGGTGCTGGCAAAATCGCCACCAGCGTCGCCGCTTCAGAAATATTTAAGTCTCTGGCAGATTTGTCGAAATAAAACTGAGCCGCGTCCTCAAACCCGTTAGCGCCAACACCCAGGTAGATGCGGTTCAGATAATTCCGCATGATCTCGTTCTTACTGTAGAACGTCTCCAGCTTCAGAGCGACGATCGCCTCCTTGATTTTTCGCCCCGCGCTATCTTCTGTCCCCACATACTCCCGAAACAAACTCCGCGCCAACTGTTGCGTAATCGTGCTACCGCCTTGACGAATTCCGCCTCCCTTGACATTCGTCACCACCGCCCGCAGCGTGCCAACAGGATCGACCCCGAAGTGCCAGTAATAGCGACTGTCTTCCGATGCAATCACCGCTTGAGGCAGATACTTGGAAAAATCTGATAATCGCCCCAATTCCCGGTGCGCTATCGTTCGGGGACGCTGTAACGGCGTTCCGTCATCAGAATTAATTACTACTGGTCCTTGTACGCCAGCGGGCAAAGGTCGAATCGGAATATTGCGCCACTCAAAAAGAATCCACAATGCCAATAAACTGGTCAGTCCACCCACCCCATAGAGGGCGTAACGAGTCGCCAGGACGTACCAGGGGGGAGGATTGTGGTACTGAAGCCGAACCGCATCCGCCAATTCCGGTGGTCCTAGGGTGAGGATATCGCCGTGGCGTAGTATGAGGCTATTGAGCCGCCGTCTCCCTCGGTAGATGCCATTGGTAGAGTTTTCATCTTTAATGACAAAGGACTGCCCGCGCCGTCCTTCTCGGTTTAATGAAAGATGAATCTGACTGATAACTGGGTTCCGCACCACGATATCGCAAGATTTAGAACTGCGTCCCAGTAAATAGCGATCGCCCAATAGTGGATAAACCTCTGCCTTAGCAGCACCGGCATCCTGCACCCATAGTTCCGGCACTCTGGCATTGGGCTTCAGCGCCAGCGCATTAAAATTTACCTTAGCTTGAATGGTCTGTACTGCCTGAGTTAGTTGACCCAGGATGGTTTTAGGCGGTTGTTGGGGTGAGGTCATGTCAGAGGCAAAAGGCTCAATGCGACAAGCAAGAGGTTTGTACTAAATATTCTAATCTCTTGCCTAGGGAGGCGTTGTGAAAAAGAGAAAGAGCTTACAAAGATAGGTTTTAACAAATCGTCTTTTAAAAAACTAAAGAAGGGAATTAATTATCAACGGAAAAATCAGCTTTCTCCCACTTCCCTCTGCTTCCTCTGCCCTCATCTCTTCACCGTGGTCTGCCAGATGAGGAAGGTTGATTCCAAAACCAGGCAATCAATAAACACACCATGCCTACATTAATAAACATATCTGCCAGATTAAATACTGCAAAGTGAATCAGCCGAAAATCCAAGAAATCAACGACGCAACCATTGAAAAATTTGTCATTGATAACGCAACTGTTGAAAAATCGGTCAATTCCATTGCCCACCGCTCCACCTAAGATAAAGCCACAGCCTAATTGTTCCCAACGATCCAAATGGGGGTTTACTAAAGCGAATCCGATCAAGAATAGACTCACCCCCAAAGAAAGCCAGGGCAACCAAACTTCGCCTTGAAACCAGCTAAAAGCTGCCCCAGGGTTCAATTCATAGGTAAAGTGAAATACATTAGGCCACAGCGCCCACGTTTCTTTATAGACAAAATTCTGCACCACCCAATATTTAGTTACCCGATCCAGAATCAAACTAACGAAAGCGGCGAGCCAAAAATAGTGATTTTTAAAATTCATTGTAATTATTCATTAGTCATTAGTTATTCGTGATGAGTGATTAGTCAATCGTTCTTTAGTAATCAGTATCGGTAGACTATCAACCCACTACCCCATGACCAACGAGCGCTTGACTAATGACCGAACCAACGACTTAATAAAGCATTAGCTGGCGTAAGAAATAAGCCAAGACTGTCACTGCACAAACAATTGCCATTTGGGCTGGTAAAGGATAGACGGAGTATTTCAAAACTGCTTCCCATAACGGCAGTAATACCGCTCCCAAGGTTAACAAATGGGTCACGATTAGATAAGTCAAACCAGTGATATGGATGACCAGCAACCCACAAATACAGCTGAAGGACAAAGACTCCAATCGCTGCGGTGCCTTAAAAGCCACTAAGCCACAGATCCACGCACCCGGAATAAAGCCTAGTAAGTAGCCAAAGCTGGGTTCTGTGAGATAGTCGAGACCTCCGCCTTGGGAAAAGACTGGAAACCAGGGAGTGAGACCCAACGCCAGGTAAGCAATTTGAGAGAGTGCCCCGGCATTTTTACCGCCCATACAGCCAACTAGCAGCACGGCACCGATTTGATAGGTCACGCCCAGCGAGTGAGTTTGAATCCCTTGCTGAGACCAATTCCAAGGAAGGCTGGGTACATACGCTTCCAGAAACGTACCACCAATCGTTAGGAGTAAGCCAATCAAGGCCCACAGTAGTTCAGTGGGAGCAAACACAAGGGTAAAGGAGCAGGGGAGTAAAAGAGCAGGGGAGTAAAGAAGCAGAAGCGTCAAAGAGCAGAAGCGTCAAAGAGCAAGGGAGAAATAGTCCTCAGTCCTCAGTCCTCAGTCCTCAGTCCTCAGTCCTCAGTCCTCAGTCCTCAGTCCTCAGCCCTCAGCCCTCACCAGGAGCGGGGAGTCCCGCCCCTATAGCACTCATACCTTAGCAGTGTATTCGCCGGGAATGGGTGCTTCACCACCCGTAAGCCCTAGGGATTCGAGCATAGCATGGTCTTGCTCTGGCGGTTGCCCGATAGTGGTGAGGTAGTGTCCAATCAGCATGGCATTCATTCCCGCTTGAAAGCCCATTGCTTGGAGTTCTCCCATCACGGCTTCCCGTCCGCCAGCGTAGCGCAGAATTTGTTCGGGCAGGATGAGGCGGAAAATGGCGATCGCTTTGAGGGCTTCATAAGGATCGATTTTTGGGCGATCGCTTAGGGGTGTCCCTTCTCTGGGATTTAATAAATTCAGGGGGACGGATTCGACTTCCAATTCCCGTAGCGCCAACGCCAGATCCACTCGGTCTTCCCAGCTTTCGCCCAATCCCATAATTCCACCCGTGCAGGCTTGAATTCCCGCAGCTTTGAGATTTTGGATGGTTTGGACGCGATCGCGCCAAGTATGAGTCGTCACGATTTGCTCGAAGAAGTTCTCCGATGCCTCTAAATTATGGTTGTACCGCGTTACCCCCGCCTCAGCTAGCGCCTGAGCTTGTTCTGGCGTCACTTCTCCCAACGCACAGCAAGGTTTAATCTGGGTTTCGGCAATAATTCGGCTCACCGTTTCCAGAATTTGTTCAAATTCCGTCGATTTGGGGCTGTTGTACTTAATGCCGCGTCCTTGAGAAACTAAACAAAACCGCTTTGCCCCGGCTGCTTCAGCTGCTTTGGCTTGGCCAAGAATCTCCTCGGTGGATTTCAAGCCATAGATTGGCGAGTCTTGACCGGGGTGGTGAGCAGACTGGGAACAGAAGCCGCAATTTTCCGAGCAATTGCCAGATTTCACATTGACAATGCTGCATAAATCGACTACGTTTCCGCAACAAGCTTGACGGACTTTGTCGGCTGCTTCGCATAGCAGCAAAATATTTTCTTCACCTTCAATTTGGGATAGAGCGATCGCTTCAGCTCTCCCAATCCGCTCGCCAGCAATAATCCGAGAGGTCAGGTTTTGCAGCCATTGCCGCAGTGACTCCTGAGACTTGCTGTTAACATCCACGTTTGACACCGATGCTTGAACCACGTTCGGCCCTTTTGATCGTATTTATTGAAACGATGGCATTTTATCACTTGGTTTGCAGACAACTAAAGCCATACCTTAACCTGACCTTTACTCTATCCTTTACGATTAGACGGTAGGCTAATAGCAAAACTGCCCCTGCTAAGCTGGAATGTCTGGCAATTGAAAAAATTGCATTCTGAGTAAAAAAAATGGTACGGGTCTAGCTTGCATCAACGAATACAAGCGTTTATTGCTTTTACTAACCAGTGTCTGAGGAAAATAATCCCGTGAGTTCCGTGACCTCCGGTTCGCAGAAAATTATGAAACCCCGCTCCGATTGGGATCGGACGATGGATCGGGGCTTTATTTGGCTAACTCGAATTTTTGCGTTTGCAGTTGCTGTAATCCTGATTTGGATAACGGTACAAGTTGCAATTAAAGCTTGGCCTGCGATTACAGAATTTGGGTTTGGCTTTATTACCTCCACCAATTGGGACCCAGTTCGCAATCAGTACGGAGCGCTGCCTCAACTATACGGCACGATCGCTAGCTCAGCGATCGCCCTGTTGATTGCCGTGCCAGTCGGGATTGGCGTCGCCCTTTTTCTGAGTGAAGATTATTTGCCGCCACGAATTCAGGTGGTGATTGTTTTCCTCGTAGAACTGCTAGCAGCGATTCCCAGTGTGGTCTATGGTTTGTGGGGAATTTTTGTTCTGATTCCCCTTTTGAAGGTCGTAGGTAACTGGCTTAACGCATCTTTGGGTTGGCTGCCCATTTTTAGCACGCCGCTGCGTGGCCCAGGCTTGCTCCCGGCAGCGCTTGTCCTCGCCATTATGGTATTGCCGACTATCGCAGCCCTTTCTCGTGACGCCCTCATCTCGTTACCTCCAGACTTGCGGCAGGCGTCAGTTGGGCTGGGAGCGACTCGGTGGGAGACCATTCTCAAAGTGCTACTCCCGTCCGCTTTCTCTGGAATTGTGGGCGCAGTGATGCTGGCACTGGGTCGAGCTTTGGGAGAAACAATGGCTGTAACGATGTTGATTGGGAATTCTAACAACATCAGTCCTTCTATCTTGGCTCCGTCCAACACGATTGCTTCCCTACTCGCCAACCAATTTGCAGAAGCAAGCGGTCTGCAAGTGGCAGCCCTAATGTATGCTGCGTTAATTCTATTTGTCCTCACGCTGTTAGTGAATATCTTGGCTCAGATACTCATTGAGCGCGTCCAGCGAATTTAATCCGTTCCTTGTTCTGAGATGACAGCAGACTTGCACAGGCGGGTTTATCAGTATAGGAAAGCTACTGGCAAATATCTGGTGAAAGCCGCCCCTCCATAATCGACCACTGACCACCGACCACAAATATGATGTCTAAACCCCAGGCTCAACCAGTTTCCGGATTTCCCAGTCGTAGTTTGAAGCGATCGCCTACTTCCCCCCGGACACTGTTTGGGATCGTGATGACGGCGCTAACGTTTCTTTGTGCTGTCCTGGCTATCCTGCCTTTGGTGGCGGTGCTTTCCTACGTAATTATCCAGGGTATAAGCCAGCTGAACGCGAGTGCGTTCACGGAACTGCCGCCCCCTCCCTTAGTACCCGGAGGCGGGTTTGGCAACGCCATTCTGGGAACCCTCATCATGGTTGGAATTGCTGCCCTGATTAGCATTCCCTTTGGCATCATGGCAGCCATTTATTTGTCTGAGTTTAGTAATACGGGTAAGTTTTCTTACTGGATTCGCTTTGCCACCAACGTCCTGAGTGGAGTTCCCTCTATCATTGTGGGCGTCTTCGCTTATGCCGCCGTCGTTCTCACAATGGGAACTTATTCCGCATGGGCGGGAGGATTTGCTTTATCAATCTTGATGTTGCCAATTGTAATTCGGGCAACCGAAGAAGCTTTAAGATTGGTTCCGCAAGAAATCCGACAAGCATCGGTCGGACTGGGAGCAACTAACTTTCAAACGGTGTCTCGCGTGATTTTGCCAGCAGCACTCCCAGCAATTGTGACGGGAACGACGCTGGCAGTTGCTCGTGCTGCTGGTGAAACAGCACCCCTATTATTTACTTCCCTTTTCACCCAATATTGGCCTAATTGGAACAATCAATTAAAAGAACCAACGGCTTCCCTAGCGGTTTTAGTTTACAACTTCGCTACGTCTCCATTTAAAAATCAGCAAGAATTCGCTTGGGCGGCTTCTTTCATCCTAGTTTTACTGGTTCTGATAACCAGCATGATTTCTCGTTTAGCAACGGCTCGTCGAGTTTATTGATGAACAATTGTTCAAATATGTGTTGCTATGATACGGAAACTTAAACAAAGTAATGCAACAATGAATACATACCGAGGTTTAATAGTATGCTAGGCGCTGTTTTAACCTTAAGGACGAAGCCGTAATCTCCTTGACTTCCCAAGCAACACAATCCTTCGCCCAATCATCTGCCCAAAAACCTACAGGGTTTTTGTTAGCCTGTTAAACCCAAAAACCGATCTGACTATTTATGTTGTCGAATTCTCAAACCAAGAATCAAACTGAGACTGTTTTACAGACAGAAAATCTAAAGGTATACTACGGAAATTTTCTAGCACTTCGAGACATTTCGATAGATATTCCCAAAAACCGGGTTACGGCTTTTATTGGACCTTCGGGTTGTGGAAAAAGTACCTTGTTGCGGTGCTATAACCGCCTCAATGATTTAATTAAAAGTTTTCGGGCAGAAGGCAAAGTCACTTACCACGGTCAAGATCTTTACGCTTCAGAAATCGATCCCGTAGAGGTGCGGCGACGGATTGGGATGGTGTTCCAAAGACCAAACCCATTTCCTAAATCGATTTATGACAACATCACCTTTGGTGCCCGGATTAATGGATATCGGGGCGATTTGGATGAATTGGTAGAGCGGAGTTTGCGGCAAGCGGCTCTGTGGGATGAAGTGAAAGATAAACTTCGAGCGAGTGGTTTATCTTTGTCTGGGGGACAGCAGCAGCGGTTGTGTATTGCCAGAGCGATCGCTGTTCAGCCAGACGTGATCCTGATGGATGAACCCTGCTCCGCTCTCGACCCCATTTCAACGCTGCGAGTTGAAGATTTGCTCCATCAACTCAAAGAGCAATACACCATCGTGATCGTGACGCACAATATGCAGCAGGCATCGCGAGTATCTGATATGACAGCCTTTTTCAATGTCGAACCAACCGAAAAAGGAGGTCGTATTGGTTATTTAGTCGAGTACGACCGCACCGAGGTTATCTTCCAAAGTCCTCAGCAGCAAGCAACACAGGAATATGTAAGCGGTCGCTTCGGTTAATTTGTCCAGAAAAACGATTGATTAAAAGAAGGTAGGGGCAGGGCTTCTGCCCTTACTCGTTGTGGGATACCTGTCAGAAGTATTCCTATCAGATTATTTGATTTAGCAAAGCTAAAAAAATAGGAACTTCCATTTTTTTCCGCATCTGTTAAAAGGATGAAAATAGTGAAATATAGGGGCACAAATAAATGTAACGGGGGGTAAAAGTTTATGGATTGTTCCTACAAACCATAATTCCTAAACTATGAACCATCGAGCGTCTACGTTTATTTACACCAAACGTCTTATCTCTAAAATTAAAAATCTAAAATTCTAAGGGTTCCAATTCGAGATAGGATAAACTCTGATTTTGCATTTCCATCTCGTTTGGTAAAAAAAATACTTATGAAGCGTTATTGGTCACGT
>NZ_JAMPJZ010000057.1:0-35287 GCF_039961835.1 Trichocoleus sp. ST-U1 | reverse complement strand
AAAATGGTTGATACTTTGCTTGCTACTGCACTTGATTTAGTCAATCCAAAACACCTACGCAACTGGTTCACAAACTGCTGCTACTGTACTTCATGAACTTGCAATCTGCTGTATAAGCGCGGCATATGTAAACTTGGTAAGCACAGCGTCTATATCCTTGATGATTTGTTCGGGAGGAATAGTGTTGTGTTTATGGCAGTTTATATATAAATCCTTAAGTTGATCAATTGTAGGATCGCAGTAAACTCTATGAGATTCATTCTGCTTTCTGTTATTGACCCATTGATTTTGAATCTCTTGCGTGAAAGGTTCCTCAATTTTATCTTTTTTCAAAAAGTAATTTAGGAAAGGGGTACTCACACGATCTAAATACTTCTCTACCTTTACATTCAGCAAAAAAGAGACAAATCTTTGTTGGTTGCCGATTTTTGTTGTTGGTGTGCTGAGTGCCTGCCATACAGACGATAAACCATCGAGAGCGGCAAACCCTACCACGTAGGCTTCAACAGAAAGATTTTGAAAAGGGTTAAACTCTGGAGGAGACAGCTCTAGCATATGTCCTCTTATGACTACCTCACTGTTAATTAACTTTTCACAAAGCAAAGCTCTGTAGTAATAAAACTTTTTAAAACGCTCAGCAAAATCTCTAACTTTGTTACTATCCATAACTAACTATAATTCCATTAAAGCTCTGTGTATTATATTGTATTACAATAAGTTGCTTATTACAACCATCTTTCTTCCACATCGGTAGAAGAAAGCTAGAGATTTTCCTGGATAAACATATTGAAAGCGATCGCCTAACTCAAACAGACCAAGACGAGATCGCTATTTAATTTAAGTTACGCCAACAGCCAACCAAACAACTCTTCTACTGTCAGTCGCAGTTCATTAGCAAAAGATGGCACGGGAAGTTGCTGTTCTGGTTCATCAAATAATTCTAAAAGTTGAGTTGGAAGATAAACAAATACTGTTTGCTCTTTTGGATCGATCAACCAACCCATTAGAGTTGCATATTTTAGACAATGCAGAATATTCTTTATAACTTTCGTTTGGCTTTGGTCGGGCGATAAGATTTCAATTACCCAATCAGGAGCTATCTGAAAAACGTTAGTAATTTCGCCATTCTCATCGCGGGGAATTTTATCCCAGATAAATACTGAGACATCAGGGACAATTGAACGTCCGCCAAAAGTACATCGCAGTTCTGAAAAAGCTCTTGCAACACGCTGAGGCTTAACAACTGTGTTGATAACCGTGGGTAGTTCTGTCTGAATTATGCTGTGTTTCCCCTGCGGCATTGGCTTTTGAATAATTTGTCCATCAATGTATTCACTGGCGGGTTTGGTTTCTGGTAGCTTCAGAAACTCTTCCAAGGTTAAGGATTTAGATGGTGTCCTGACCATTTGCGATCGCCTCCAAAAGAACTCGGACGAGCTTTGTCTATTCTACGGGTCGCATTCAGCGGACGCAGCCGGAATCAAACCACGATGTCTGGCTTGTTTATACCGAATGGCGGGGTCGCTATTGCTGAGGTGTATATATACTTTTGTGAAATTAAGAAAATAGATTTCTATCTCAGGAGGAGTAAGGATGTACATCGTACAAATTGCCTCTGAATGCGCTCCGGTCATCAAAGCTGGTGGTTTGGGAGATGTGGTTTACGGGCTGAGTCGGGAGTTAGAAAATCAGGGAAATTGCGTCGAGCTGATTTTGCCTAAGTACGATTGCATGCGGTACGACCACATCTGGGGACTTCACGATGCTTACCGCGATTTGTGGGTACCCTGGTATGGCGGTAAAGTCCACTGTTCTGTTTATTGCGGTTGGGTACACGGGCGGCTGTGTTTCTTTATCGAACCTCACTCTGAAGACAATTTCTTCAATCGCGGCTGTTATTACGGATGCAACGACGACAATATGCGGTTTGCGTTCTTCAGCAAAGCCGCTTTAGAATTTCTACTGCAAAGCAACAAAAGACCCGATATCATTCATTGCCATGACTGGCAGACCGGCTTAATTCCAGTCATGCTCTTTGAGAATTACAAGTATGAAATGGGTCTTCAACGGGTTTGCTACACCATTCACAATTTCAAACATCAAGGGATGGGCGGTCAAGAGACCCTGTGGGCAACCGGGCTGAATAACGAATCTTACTACTTCACTTACGATCGCCTGCAAGACAACTTCAACCCTTTTGCCTTGAACTTTATGAAAGGGGGGATTGTTTACGCCAACGCCGTGACGACCGTTTCGCTCCATCATGCTTGGGAAGCCCGCTGCACCGAGATTGGCTCTGGTTTAGGTCATACCTTACATCTGCACCAGGATAAATTCACTGGCGTACTCAACGGCATCGATCCTGATTTTTGGAATCCCGAAAGCGATCGCTATATACCCGCTCATTACAGCAAAGAGAATCTAGAAGGGAAAGCCGAGACTAAAAAAGCCCTCCGGGAGAGACTTTTGCTCCGCGACGTTGATAAACCTATCGTTGCCTACATCGGTCGTTTAGACGCTCAAAAAGGCGTCCATCTTGTCCATCATGCGATCTACTACGCACTCAACAATGGGGCGCAATTTGTGTTGTTGGGTTCGGCAACGGAACCGGGAATCAATACCCATTTCCAGCACGAAAAAGCCTTTTTGAATGAGAATCCTGACGTTCATCTAGAACTTGGCTTTAATGAAGAGTTATCCCACTTGATCTATGCCGGGGCGGATATGATTATTGTCCCTAGCAACTACGAACCGTGCGGACTGACTCAGATGATTGGCTTAAAGTACGGCACGGTGCCAATCGTGCGGGCAGTTGGTGGACTGGTGAATACTGTGTTTGACCGAGACTACGACCAAACAAAGCCCCCGGAAAAACGGAATGGTTTTGTGTTCGAGCACAGTGATGAGCCTGCGTTTGAATCAGCAATGGAGCGTGCTTTTAAGCTGTGGTACAACCATCCCGAAGAGTTTCGTCAGCTTGCGCTCCAGGGTATGGAGTATGACTACTCGTGGAAAGATCCAGGGGCGGAATATTTGAAGATTTACGACCAGATCCGACACAAATGAAGCGAAATTGCGATCGGTGGAATCTGTAAAGTAAGTCTTTTGTGGTTGTGCCTCGCTTTTGGGGGCACAATCTTACCTAACTTGGGTAGAGACCTTGGGTAGAGACGGCATTCTCTAACAAATTCTGTCAGAACTGCGATCGCGCAACAGAACGCTTGTTGATGGTTGGGGATTTGGCAACGACGAAAGCGATCGCGAAAGATTAATTTCCACGTAAATTTTGGTAACGATAAAAGGCGTAGGTGTCAAACATGGCTCCAGCGACGCTACAGGTAAAACCGATTACCAGGAGACCTTCAATGGAACACCCGCTGCCAAAGACGGTAAGAAACTCTAGAATTACCGCTCTGCCGCACTGACTGACTGCTTCAAGGAGGGGAATGTAACCTAGTATGGACAGACTTGCCAACACACTAGCGAACAGCAGAATCGGGGCGGTGAAGCTAAGAAAACTCGTCAAGAGTAGGGAACGGAAATAGTTAGGCAAAATGTTCATGAAACTGTAAGTGCGAATGAACTGCCGAGCGGAGAATCGGGAACGAGACTTTCAACTTCTATATACGATAGAAGCGATCGCTGTCACTATCCCGATCTGTCAGAAATCTTAAATAAACCTTAAAAATCTTGTTTAAAGTCCGTAAATATATCTCAGGAATCTCCCAGCGATTCCCCAGCCCCGCGCCCAGAGTGCTGAGCCAGAGCCGTGCGAACAGTACAAAAGAGATTCTTGTAGGTCGTCGCCACTCATCAGCTATGCTTTACAAAGTCGTTGAGTCAGCAGGACATCCTTGAGCGAGACTCCTTCCAGTTCCAGCTTAGAGTTATGGGGTCAGCGGTTGCTGGCGGCGATTTTGCTGGGTGGGCAGGTGGTCGTTCACCTTCTGACAAAAAAAATCCATCGGCGCAACACCCTCGACCAAATGGCGATGGTTGGCCCAGAATCGCTCTTAATTGCGTTGGTAACAGCCGGTTTTGTCGGCATGGTATTCACCATTCAGGTGGCGCGAGAATTTGTCAACTTGGGTGCGGGCAGTGCTGTGGGCGGAGTGTTAGCGCTTTCCTTATGCCGGGAACTTGGCCCCGTCCTGACTGCCGTGATTTTGGCAGGACGAGTCGGTTCGGCGTTTGCCGCTGAAATTGGCACGATGCGCGTCACCGAGCAAATCGACGCCCTCTATATGCTGAAAACTGACCCAATTGATTACCTAGTGATTCCCCGCGCGATCGCCTGCTGCTTAATGCTGCCAGTTTTAACCATTTTGTCTATCCTCACTGGCATGGCAGGGGGATTGCTCATTGCCAGAAATCTCTACGGAATTGCCCCAAATGTATTTTTAGAGTCTGCCCGAAATTTCCTGCAAGTCTGGGATTTGTGTAGTGCCTTAATTAAGGCATTTTTCTTTGGGGCGCTGATTGCCGTAATTGGTTGCAGTTGGGGCTTAACAACCACTGGGGGCGCAAAAGGTGTTGGACAATCGACCACCACAGCAGTCGTCACAGCTTTGCTAGCTATCTTTATTTCTAACTTTTTCTTATCGTGGTTGATGTTTCAGGGAACGGGTAGTGCCGTACTTAAAGGGGTCTGAGGCGGAAAACCTTTAAAATAAATAAAGTTGCAATCCTGAGATTGAATCTCGAATCGGGATTTGAACTGCCGCCCCACTTCAGCTTGTACGCTAAGAAAGTGGGTAGGTCTAGTACGATAGTTTACAATATCGGGTTTATGCCTGTGACTACTACCACATCTTCTTTACCGTCACAAACTGTTGAACTGGCACCCAGCTACGCAATTCCTTTGGTGTTATTGGCGGCTTCGATTGGGCTGTTATTCGTTCAACCTTGGGTGAGTTTAGCGATCGCTGCATTTGGGTTGTTCTTACTGTTTCAGGCGGCAACGATTCGCCTGCAATTCACCGAAACAGCATTAGATGTTTATCGTTCCCAAACCTTAATTCGGCGTTTTCCTTACCAGGAATGGAAAAATTGGCAGATATTCTGGACTCCAGTGCCGATTCTGTTTTACTTCAAAGAAGTTAAAAGCATTCACTTTTTGCCGGTTCTCTTCGATCCCAAAATGCTAAAAACTTGCTTGGAACAACGGTGTCCAAAAGCAAGTGCGTAGGGATACACAGATGCGCGTCCTTACAGATGAGTAGTTAATTGTTAGTTGTTAAGTGTTAATTGTTAGATGAATTCAGACGAACCTCAAACCCAAGAACAAGAACAAGAGCAAGAACAAAAGCAACAGCCAGTTGTTGAAGCATCGGACAATTTAGAAGCGCCAGAAGAGGAAACTGTAACTGCCGATCCAGCCTCAGACAATCTTATAGCATTACAAATTGCCGCTGTTGTGGAGGCATTTGATGATTCAGAAGCGGAAATTGCCGCCGTTGTTGAGGAATCAGATAATTCTGAGGAGCCTGAGGAGCCAGATATAACTGTAGTCGCCGTTGTTGAGGAATCAGATAATGCTGAGGAGCCAAATATAACAGTAGCGATGGAAAATTCCGTCTCTGTTCTAGAGCAACGGGTAGCTGATTTACAACAGCAGGAAGAGGCATTAATTCAGGAAATTGCTGCCCTACAAGCTTCTCATAATAAAATTCTGCAAGACCAGCTGGCTCAAACCCAAGCGGCGTTAAACCGTCTGGTGCAGGAGTCTTTGAACGATCTGGAACAACGCAGACAAACACTACAAATTTCCGTTGAACAACTGGAACGACGACGGGAACGCATCCGAGAGGAAATGCGAAGAACCTTTGCTGGCACCTCCCAAGAATTAGCCATTCGAGTGCAAGGCTTTAAAGATTATCTGGTCGGTAGCTTACAAGATTTGGTAGTAGCGGCAGAAGAATTGCAACTCCAGAAGGAACCAGAACCCCCGAAGGTAGTTCCAGTCGTGGAAGAGTCGAAGGCTGCATCGCCTGTAAACCCCAAATTTACAGAACAGAGCTTTCAATCAACAGCAAAACAAATTCGCAGTATTTTAGACCAGTACCGGACGCGACCTGACTATTATGGCCCGCCCTGGCAATTGCGTCGTACCTTTGAGCCGGTTCATGCGGAGCGAGTCGCGAACTGGTTTTTCACGCAAGGAGGAAGAGGCGCTTTGCGGACAATGGGCAGTCGCCTGCAAAATATCCTGATTGCTTCTTCCGTCATCTCGGTATTAAGCACGCTGTATGGCGATCGCGTTCGCGCCCTGATCCTTGCCAACTCCCCAGAACGATTGGGAGAATGGCGACGGGGTTTGCAAGACTGTCTGGGCATTTCCCGCTCTGATTTTGGTCCAGAGCAGGGAATCGTTTTGTTTGAATCCCCAGAAGCGGTTGTGCAAAAGGCAGAGCGTCTGGTTAAGGAACGGCAGATGCCGCTGATTATCATTGATGAGACAGAAGATCAGATTAATCTGTCGCTGCTGCAATTTCCTCTGTGGTTAGCTTTTGCACCCGATCCTCAGCAGATGTCCGCTGATATGAGATATTAGCGACAGACGAATTGAGCTACAAGCAAGAGGCGTTAGATGGGTCTACAGCTGGCTTTAAGTGGGGCATTGTTAATCGCAGCCTATCTCTTAGGCTCGATTCCTACGGGTTATTTGGCAGGACGCTGGCTCAAAGGGATTGATATTCGAGAGCAGGGATCTGGTTCTACGGGTGCCACCAATGTTCTCAGAAACCTGGGAAAAGGGCCAGCCATCGCGGTGTTACTGATCGATCTATTTAAAGGAGTCGGCGCGATCGCTTTGGTTTACGCCTTCTATGCCTTCGCGCCAACTTTTGCGCCAACGTCTGTCCTGCCTGTCACCTGGGAATCTTGGTTAGTCGCTGGCACCGGATTCGCTGCCAGCATCGGTCATAGTAAATCTGTCTGGCTGAACTTCACGGGCGGGAAATCAGTTGCCACGAGCCTGGGCGTTTTATTTGCCATGTCCTTACCTGTGGCGTTGGGAACAGCAGCGGTGTTTGGCACAGTTATTGCCTTTTCCCGAATTGTTTCCCTCGGTTCCATTGCGGGTGCGATCGCGGTTTCGGTTTGGATGTTGATTTTCAAACAGCCCTTACCTTATCTAATCTTTGCGATCGCTGGCGGTATCTACGTCATCTGGCGACACCGCACCAATATTGAGCGTTTACTTGCCGGTACCGAACCCCAAATCGGTCAAAAATTATCAACAGAACTCGAACAAAGTTCCTAACTTATTTCCTAACTTATAGAGATGCGTAGGTGTTGTGATACTAAACGTCATTTCGCATCTTTACTCGTTTTTATGCTGTTATCTCCCTGCGTAACCAAGAGTTAGCCTACCTTTTCACTATCAGCATGGTGCTAACAGCTAGTGCCATGCTAAATAGTAGATTATCTAGCCTAATTTCTCTCTGGGTTCCAATCGCTAATATGGATTCTAATATTAAAGATGGGAATAAAATTCCTCCAAAAAGCAATACAGCATAAAAAATAAGTTTTCCCCTGGCTCTTGCACTAATGAGTGCTAGGAAGAAGCCAATAGGGATAAAAATCAATCCATAATAGAAAATTTTGTAGATTTCTAGATTAATACTATTAGCATCAAAAGGTAATAACTGAAAAATCATCACCTCCGGAACCAGTTTCAGTGAATAAGGTTGTTTCAATCCATCTATATAAATTTTAAGAATTGACCCTTCATAGGTAAGAAGTATCTGATGATTCTTGGTGTCACCAAAAACATTTGGAACAGCTAGTTGATAGTTTGTTGCATTTTTTCCGGTGACTGGAGTTCGCACTCGAAACACCAAATCCGCTCCCTTTTGCCCAAGGGTAAAATTGCGGCTTTCATCATCTGCTGAAAGGGAAATAATTCGAGCAGGGCCAGCCTGCATTGTGTCAGCAGTAGCAACAACAGCACCTATTGTAAATTGAGAAGTTGCGGCAATCTTTTGTGTCATCAAGGCTACAGAGCTTTTTGTCTCTAGCCAATGATTGGAATCGAGAGAAGCACCCCTTTGATCCTGAGTAGTTGGGGAATTTTCTCGCCAAGATAAATCTGGAAGGTGCCCAGTTAAATCGGGGTAACTACCTGTACCTGTCAATTGATATACAGCTACTAGGTCTTTTTTGACGACAGAAAATGGGATTTCCGAGGAAAATGCGGATTCTGCTTCTTGAGCTGAAACTGCTTTATTCGCGACGTATAGCTCTGAAATATATCCTTTCCAAGGTCTATTTCCGGTTGGCTCGTTGCCAAGACTCAGGGGGAAAGTGTGATTCCAATTCCTGAGACTTCCAGAACTTTGCCAAAGGAGCGTTGTTAGAAAAATCAATATAATATATCCAATAAAAGCAGTCGTTAACTTTTTGATCGAAAGAAAACTATTACTACTTCTAAGAAGATTTAAAGCTGCTCCTAAGATTTTATCTCCCCCTAAACGAAAGCTTAAAAACCCGATAAAAGCACCTAAAATACTGGCACCAATATCGACAAAAGAGGAACTTCGAGAAGGAATAAATAGCTGTAAAATTTCAATTGTAAAACTTAAACAAAAAGAAGTTAATAAGATGAAAACAAGTGTCTTTCTCCCTAAGAATCTTTTTTGCTGCATCAAGCAGGAAAAGACGAAACCAAAGGGGGAGAATAATAAAACGTTAGTGATTAAGTCGTAAAAATTTCTTAACTTAAAAAATTCTGAAGTGAGAAAGCGATAATTTATTTTACTAGCATTCTCTTTAAAGGCAAAATCATAAGGAAAAAGTGTAACGACCAGTATCAGCAAAAGGCTAAAAATAAAGACTTTATTTGCCCATTTTTGCCGCATAAAGGATTTTTAACAAATCATTTTACTTTTGGTAGCCGGAAAAGAGTATTCAGCGATGCATTAACGACCAAGCTCCTGAGAGCGCCGAGAAGCCGCCACCACTGCCTCAATCAAAGCCGAGCGGAAACCAGCCCTTTCTAACTGGGCAATCCCAGCAATAGTTGTACCTCCAGGGCTAGTCACGCGGTCTTTTAGTTGAGCGGGATGCATTCCCGATTCGTGCAACAGCTGGGCAGTCCCCAAGACGGTTTGCAGGGCTAACGAAGACGCGATCGCTCTTGGCAATCCAGCCGCTACCCCACCATCTGCGAGTGCTTCCACCATCAGCGCCACATAAGCGGGACCCGAACCCGAAAGCCCTGTCACCGCATCCATTAAGGATTCCGGCACTTCAACAACCTCTCCCACCGCCTGGAAGATCGCCTTTGCTTGTTCTAAGTGGCGTTCGGTGGCGTGCTGACCCAGCGCGATCGCACTCATTCCTGCCCCTACCGTCGCCGGAGTATTCGGCATCGCCCGAATCGCTGGAGCCTGGGGAAAAGCTGCTTCCAGTTGACTCAAAGAAACACCCGCCATAATCGAAATCACGACTGGCGGCGACGCTTGGGCAGAAATTTCTTTCTCCAAGTCTGCCGCCACCGCTGCAAACACTTGAGGTTTAATCGCCAGTAACAGCACATCCTTTGCCGCCGCCACCGCCCGATTCTCTGCCGTCACCTGGATGCCGTACTGCTGCGCCAAAAAGTCTCGCCGCTCTCTTTGCGGCTCACTCACCAAGACTTCTTCTGTGGCATAAACCTGTTTTTGCATCAGGCGGGATAATAGAGCTTCTCCCATTACCCCGCCACCAATCATGCCGAATTTAGTAGCCAACCTCGTCCCCCAATCCCTATCAGCATGAAAAGTCCGTTGTCGGCGGTCAGTTGTTTTTAGTCGTTACGACTGACCATTGACCGCTAACAAGCGTCTCGACTCAGAAATTTTACTGCGCCATCCGGGTCGGTTCGTTTGACCAAGCTGGGGAAGGAGCAGCGGGACGGGGAATCCGGACTTGTGGTTGAGGCACTTCGTGAACCACGCCAGTCTGGGTACTGACTTGAACACAGCTCGGTGTAAACAGAAAGATACTTTCGCCGATTCGCTCTTGGTGGCCATCGATCGCATAAGTGCCACCGGCAACAAAGTCTACAGCTCGTTGCGCCTGATCTGGGTCCATAATCGTCAGGTTTAACACGACTGACTTCCGCTCGCGCAAAGCTTGAATCGCCTGGGGCATTTCTTCAAAAGAACGTGGCTCCATCACGATCACTTCCGAAATTCCATTCACCGAACCGGGCATCCCAATTACATTATTCATTGTTGTCCCCATTTCTATTTCTCTTGCAACAGGTGTGTTTGTCCGCGCTCGACGGCTCTGGCGACGTTCTTCTTCTGCTGTCGTCGGTTGAGGATGCTGTTCTTGATAGAGATTTTGGTACTCTTCTCCCTCGGCTTCTTCGTACTCGTCATACTCGTATTGAGCTGGCTCATTGAGACCCACGAAATCTCGTAGCTTAGAAAAAATATTATTCACAGTTCACGCTCCATCACGATTTAAGGTTAGACTTTGGGGCTGGGATCGCAGGGCACCCTTGAGGCAGCAGTCCTAGTTTAAGGAAACGACAATAACAATCATATAGTCGTGCTGGCAATATAATATCCGATGCCTCTTCATTACCCCACTCATCTGTTCGGAATAGATGTTGACATTTGTAAGCATAGTGGGGCTTTTCAGGATGCCCGTTCTCCAAAAAGAATTCGCCCCAAACGTATCATTGTTGCCCCAGATTGCACAGCTAGCGGGTAATCACCTGACATTCCCATTGATAGCTGCTGCATTTGAATATTTGACCAGTTTTGCTGTCTGATTTCATCGGCTAGTTTGCGGGTTCTATCGAAAACTGACAGGATTTCAGAAGCCTTGAGATCGAAAGGCGGAATTGTCATCAAACCTTGAATTTGCAGATTGTAGCACTCATTCAAGGCTGGTAAATCGGCAAGCAGTTGAGGAACTGTCCACCCATACTTGTTGGGATCTGGCAGTAGTTTCACTTGCAGGCAGATGAAGGGCGATCGCGACAGCTCAAGCGCCAGTTCGTTTAATCGTTGGGCTAATTTTAAACTATCTATCGAGTGAATCCACTGAAATTGTTCTAGGGCTTTTCGAGCTTTATTACTTTGGAGGTGTCCAATCAGGTGCCAGGTGATGTCTGGTAAATCTTGCAGTTGCGCTTGTTTAAGTTCAGCTTCAGAGATGCGACTTTCGCCGAAATCCCGGACTCCAGCGTCATAAGCTTCGCGCATGGCTTCAGGGGAAACCTGTTTCGTAACGGCGATGAGGCGGACAGATTCCGGTAGTTGCTGGCGAATTTCAGAAAGGCGTTGGGCGATCGCTCCAGTCATTTGACTTCACTTGAAAATAAACAGGGAAGCAAAAATTAAAAATGCTTGCATTAAAAAGGATTTTTTAATTTTTAATTGCTTGCCCCTATTGAAATGTTCGCTTATGAATAGCCTGAAGTTGGGTGTACTCCTCCATTTGACCGTTGCGACGGAGCATCCGCAAACGGTTTTCCACCATGAGGCGACCATCGCTGCGGGTAATCGGTTCAAACGTGATGCCGGTAGGACTGGTATTCACCAAAAAGAAGAGACGCTGGGCATAAAGGGTCGTAAATAGTTCCTGGCTGTCCTCAAGCAGACACACTCTGTAAAGTAAGCCAAATGTAGGGTGATTTAAATAGGTTTCGCTGCTCATTAACATCCACGCGAAGAATGCCCATCCCTAAGGGAGAGATTGGGAAAAGTCGAAGAGTTTAAGCGGCAGTGCGACTCGCGCCAGCCGCTCTCTGTTGAAACCCAAGATGTTTCACTCTAGTTCAAACTATGCAGATGATAGCTTGTATTCGGGCACCTCAGAGAGAATGTTTGGGAATTGGCGACACTTTTCAGGGTGAGCAAACGAGGATGGCGGTGGCTACCGAATAATCGCCATCATGGCTGATGCTTAGCTGCCACTGACAATCTTCCCACCCTGCTGTCTGGGCGGCGGCTGAATGGTGAAGAAATACTTGCGGCGCACCTGTGGGTAAACGTCGAATCTCAATATCGGTGTAGCTGACTCCCCGCCATCCAGTTCCCAGTGCTTTAGCAACGGCTTCTTTTGCCGCCCAACGCCCTGCTAGCTGGTTGATAGAGAGGCGACTGATATCGTCCTGAGTGTAGCCGCAATCTTGTTGTTCATCAAAAGTATAGACGCGCTGCAAGAAGCGATCGCCAAAGCGTTCAACAGCGGCTTTAATCCGAGGCATATAAACAATATCCGTTCCCAGCCGAATCATTCTGTTGCTAGTTGCTAATAGAAGAGTGGCTCTTCAAAACCCTGTCTGGTAGCCATTCGCCAATGGTATTTGACTGATGACCCAGAACTAATCACTAATAACATTAAAACTTCCCAGGGCTGCTAGCAGAGCTTGAGCTTTGTGTAGAGACTCATGCCATTCTCGTTCTGGATCGCTATCGGCAACGATTCCCGCCCCGACTTGCCCGTAAACCATCGCTGCATCGGCACGCTTGGGATAGAGGAGAGTACGGATCAAGATATTTAAATCTAGGTGCCCGCGCCAATCGAGAAAGCCACAGGAACCGTAGAACAAATTGCGACGCACGGGTTCGAGTTCTTCAATGATTTCCATACAGCGGACTTTCGGACACCCAGTGATAGTACCGCCAGGGAAGAAGGCGCGAATTAGGTCAACCGCGTCGTAGTTTGGGCGAATTTTACCGATAACGTTGCTTACGAGGTGCATGACATGGCTGTAGCGCTCAATTGTGAAAAGTTCGTTGACTTCTACAGAACCCCACTCGCACACACGCCCCAAGTCGTTTCGCTCTAAATCCACCAGCATAATGTGTTCGGCTCTTTCTTTGGCATTGGCAATCAAGTCTTGCGCCAAATGCTCGTCGAGGGCGGGGGTGGTGCCGCGCGATCGCGTTCCTGCAATCGGTCGCGTTTGCGCTTGTCGATCTTGCATCTGAACCAATCGTTCTGGAGAACAGCTGATGAGTGCCCCCCACGGAGTCTGCCAATAGCTAGCAAAGGGAGAAGGATTAATTTGGTGTAACGCTTGATAAATTGACCAAGGACTGGCGGTTACGCGGCTTTCAAAGCGTAGGGAAAGATTTGCCTGAAAGATATCTCCGGCTCGGATATACTTTTTCGCTTGCCGCACCGCATCTTCGTAATCAGTTTGAGGCGTCCAAAAATGGAAATGGGGGGATTTTGGATTTTGGATTGAAGATGCTGGCTCCTCTGCTATCCCGCACTGCGTTCGGCTTTCCAGCAGGTTTTGCAAGAAATCGAGTTCGGCTTCATCGCTAGCGGCTAGCCATAGGGTTTGTTCCCAGTGATCGAGGACAGCAAAGGATGCTGGTTCATACCAATAAGCAACCGGGAATGGTAGGGGGTCAGAATTTAAATTGGGTAGCTGCTCGATCTCCCAAGCGAGGTCATAACCCAGCCATCCCAGCCAGCCGCCAGTGAAAGGTAGTGACCGCTGTAGGGACTCATCCCTGAAGGCAGAACGTTGCCGCAAGCGGCGTAGGAAGGGGAGGATCTCGCCAACGGGTGGAGTCCACACTGCTTGCACGCCATCTATAAAGCGCGGCGCACCGGCACAAATCGAATATCTGGCGATCGCGTTCTTGGCTTCAGTTGAGTGTTGAAGGAGCGGATTGTAGGGACTTTCGAGTAGGGTAGCAATTTTACCAGCGTCCAGAAACAGGGCGGCGAATACTTCTGAGCCAGTTCGATGTTGTAAAGGAAGCGATCGCCAAAACCAAGGTTTCATATGAATTTTTAATTCTTAACTCTCCCATCCCCACATCAGCCGTGCCCCCCAAAGTACGACCAAACTCACCAGTCCCGCCCAGTCGCTCTTTTTGAGACGCAACTGGTGCCATTGGACGCGATGGCTATTGGGGCTGGTAAAGCCGCGAACCTTCATGGCGCTAGCAATTTGCTCGGCTCGTAAGAGGAGATTTTCAAGCAACCGTTCGGCAACCATCAACCAAAGTTGCAGACTTTTGCGGATACCCAGTTTTTTCCAGTTAATTGCCCGTGTCCGCACGGAACGAACTAAATTCTGCACTTCTTCTAAAACCAGGGGAATAAAGCGCAGCGATAAAGTTAAGGTTAGAGCAACTTCTGTCACGGGAAATTTGAATGCTCGCAGCGGTCGCATCAAACTCTCGATCCCCGCAGTAATTTCCTCTGGAGCTGTGGTCAGCAAAAACAGGTTGGTGCTGTAAATTAAGGTAAATAGTAAGGTACTCACGTTAATCGCTAGCGCCAAGGACTTGCGAGTAATTTTGACTGGCCCTTGGTGGAACAGCACGTAACGGTAGTTTGAAGGGTTTTGAGAGGAGACTGGTTTTGTCGCCTCTGGTTTTTGAGTTGCAGCGGATTTGACAACTCCTGGCTTGGGAGTAGCAGTCTGAATAAAAGATATTTCATCGGCTGGGAGGCGTCGCTGAGAGTCCGCTCCTAGCCCATCGGGAGCAATCATGCTCAGGATGAACACAAAAAAGCACAGCATCAACAACCAACCCATTTGTTGCTTCCATACGCGCAATGGAATCGCCGCCGTCACAGTAATGGCAACTAGCAGCACCGCTAAGGCGATGCGCCAGATGGGATTTGCCAGGACTGGAGCGATGAGAAAGCTCATCAACCAAGCTATTTTCACCCTGGGGTCGAGGTGATGCAGCCAAGTGATTGGTTGTTCGAGGTACAGCCCCAGAGGCAGCGATCGCAGTAAATCCATAGAAAATTAAAAATTAAACATTAAAAATTAAAAATGTATTTTACATTTTTAATTTTTAATTGATTAAACACGAGTGGCTCGGTTACTACGACTGCCCGCTTCCACCTCGCGGACTTTTTTCCCTCTCCAGAATAAGCGTACTGGGGTTCCAGTAAAACCCAACTGTTTTCGGAATTGACCTTCGATGTAGCGGCGATAGTTGTCATTGAAGCGCTTGGGATCGTTGACAAATAGCGCGATCGCTGGAGGTTGGCTGCTCACTTGGGTGCCGTAATAAATCTTGCCCTGACGCCCTTGGCGGGTCGTGGGCGGGGAAACCCAAGAAATTGCTTCTTGTAGCACTTCATTAATTACAGCAGTCGTGACGCGGCGTTTGTGTTGTTCGGCGGCTGTATTCACTAAATCTAGAATTTTTTCCACCCGCTGACCTGTTTGAGCGCTGACAAAAATCGTTTCTGCCCAATCGATAAAGTTCAACCGTCCTTTAAAGTTGCGTTCAAACTCGTAGATGGTGTAGGAATCCTTTTCAACAGCATCCCACTTATTGATGACGATGACGCAAGAGCGACCTTCTTCATCAATCCGCCCAGCCAGTTTTTGGTCTTGTTCGGTGATGCCATCCACCGCGTCAATGACTAACAAAACCACGTCGGCGCGACGAATCGCTTTAAAGGCGCGATTAATCCCAAAAAATTCCGGGCCGTATTCAACGTTTTTCTTTTTGCGAATCCCGGCGGTATCGATCAATCGGTAGGTTTTGCCGTTGCGTTCTACTACCATATCGATGGCATCGCGGGTCGTGCCAGAGATGGGGCTAACGATAGAACGATTTTCGCCGACAAAAGCGTTCAACAAGCTGGATTTCCCGACATTGGGACGTCCGACAATGGCGACTTTAATTTCTTCAGTTTCTGGGATTTCTCCCGCTGGCACAATATAGGTAATCAGGGCATCGAGTAATTCGCCGGTGCCACTCCCATGAATGCCAGAGACAGGGAAGGGTTCGCCCAATCCCAGTTCCCAAAACTCCATTGCTTGGGTGAGACCTTGTTCGGAGGATTCGCATTTATTCACCGCTAGCAGGACGGGCACGGGTTGTTGACGCAACCAGTCGGCGATCGTTTCATCCGCTGCTGTTAAACCACTCTGACCATCGACGACAAAGATTGCTGCACTCGCTTCTGAGAGTGCCAACATTGCCTGTTCCCGAATCAGGGGTAAAAACTCGGTGTCATCATTAAACACCAAGCCGCCGGTATCAACGATGACGAACTCCCGGTCTTCCCAGAAGGCGGAACGATAGGTGCGATCGCGCGTGACTCCAGGTTCATCATGCACAATGGCGTCTTGTACACCTGCCAATCGATTGACAAGAGTAGATTTGCCCACATTCGGGCGACCGATAATAGCGACAACAGGCAGGGACATAACCAGATATGCTCATCCGAGTGGATGATGACAGCTCCAAATTTATATTGTATCCATCCTGGATAGACGTGATGTTTTCTGCGGTGACTATCCATGACACATCAGCCAACGTTCGGAAAAGTTTTCGTGGCGATCGCTTTGGGTGCAGTGACGACTTTGACTGGATGCAGTTCGCTCGAATCTTCTGCCAACCCTGTAAAAGAGGAGGATTTAACCTTAGCCTTTACATCAACTACGGCATCCCAGCCAGCCCAGCCACTCAACACGCTTACAGGGCATTCTAAGTATGTGCAGGCGATCGCCATCAGTACCGATGGGCAGATTCTTGCCAGTGGCGGTGAAGATGGCACTATCAAGTTGTGGAATTTACCCAAAGGTATCCGCATCCGTACCCTAGCAGGACATATCAAACCCATTCATGCCGTTGCCATTAGTCCGGATAAAAAACTTGTTGCCAGTGGCAGTTATGACGGCACCATCAAGATATGGCAACTCAGTAACGGGTCACTCATCCACACCCTTAACGGGGATTCCACCTCAGTTTTATCCATTGCCATCAGTCCCGATGGAAAAACTTTAGCCAGCAGTGGTTTAGACAAGACGATCAAGCTTTGGCAGCTCAGTAATGGGGAACTCATCCGCACCCTGACAGGGAATTTAGATGCTGTGAATTGCGTTACCTTTAGCCCGGATGGGCAAACATTAGCTAGTGGTAGTGCCGATCGCTCGATCAACTTATGGAATCCGCGCATGGGCATCCGCATTCGTACCCTGGAAGGGCATTCCGATTGGGTAAATTCCGTCGCCTTCAGTCCCGATGGAAAACTCCTGGCGAGTGGCAGTAATGACGGCACCATCAAGCTGTGGAATCCTCGTAACGGGGAAGCGATCGCTACTTTGAAGGGAAATGCCACGTTAATTAATTCTGTTGCTTTCAGCTCCAAGGGACAGACAATCGCCAGCGGCAGTTTGGACAATACGATCAAATTGTGGAATCCTCGCACTGGCGAACTCAAAAGCACTCTGGCAGGAGATGACAGTAAAGTAAATTCTTTCGCTTTCAGTCCCGATGGGCAAACTTTAGCGACTGGCAGCCATGATGGCAGCATTAAGATTTGGCAGGTGCCTGCTCAAGAGTGAATAGGAAAGTTTTTCTGATTAACAATTTTCAAGTGGATATGATGCCAGCTTTTCAACTTTCCTCTGCCATTGTCCGTCGCGGTGCAAATTTAAAAACGCGATCGCCCTGAGTAACAATTGGGATAATTTACTCCTTTCGCCACCCAGCAACTACACTGTAGATTTTGAGGGTCAGACGTAAATACCTGCAACAGAGGTTAGCCATGTACGTATTGATTGGTGGAGCAGGACTGGTCGGGCTGGACTTAGCCCAACAATTAGTAGAATTAGGACACACGGTTGCCATCATCGATACCGATCCCACCGCCTGCCGGTATGCTCGCGAACAAGTCGGAGCGATGGCTTTTGAAGGCAGTGCCGTCAGTACGCAAGTGCTAATGGAAGCAGGAATTCGCAAGGCAGATGCGCTTGTTGCCGCCCTCCGCAATGATGCTTTAAATCTGGCAATGGTGACACTTGCCAAGCACTATGGCGTCTCCCATATCGTGACTCGGATGCGCCAAAGTGATTTTGCCGAACCTTATCGGATTGCCGGAGCGCATCATGTCATCAGTACGGTTGACCTAGCCGTGACCACGATGGTGAATGCGATCGAATATCCCCAAGTAGAATCGATGATGCACTTTGAGCAGGGTCAGGTAGAAGTCTTCAAACTCAAAGTGCCACCGGAGTCTGACATTGCGGGTCGTACCGTGGCACAAGTCGCTCAGGATTCTCGGTTTCCCAGCGGTTCTTTAATTATTGGCTATCAATCCCATCCCCAAACCGATCTCGTCATTCCGAATGGAAAGACAGTGCTAGAGGCGGGAGCAACTGTGCTAGTCGTCACGAAATCGGAAAAGTTACATCAAGTGATTGATTTCTTAGGTTTGTGTTCTAGTCATCTTCCAAACTTAGAAGTTGCTCGTTAATGGTTTTGATGCGTTCTTGCACCACTTCTTCTGAGAGAATTCGCCTGCGGAGGGCGTCATTGAGTACCTGCTTTTCTGCCAAGAGTAATTGCCGACGAATCGTGTCTAATTTTAGGCGATCGCTACTTTCATCAGCAGAGTCTTCGGGACGCTGATTATATATCTCCCGCAAGGTTCTTTCAGAAGCTGCCACCCGCACCTGATAAGCGGCTCGCATCTCTTCGTAGATTGATTTTGGTAAAACTCCCGATTTCAGGAGACTCTCCAATTCATCCTGCGCTGCTTTGGCAGTCATCAATTGAGCTTGCAATTCTTCGATCTGCTGCCGTGATTTTGAATGCTGATCGAGCTTTAAACGTCTTACAAATCCCGGTAAACTTACTCCCTGTCCCACCAACGACAGCAGCACAATCCCTAAGACAATGACAACCAGCTTATCTCGCCCTGGTAAATTAGCCGGTAAGCTTAACGCCAAGGCGGTTGAAAGCGAGCCTTTAATATTGCCCATAAAGAGAACGTGTCGCCATTTCACCGGAATGGGTTTGTCAAAAAAACGCACCAAGTCCAAGAGTGGATAAACGGTGAGTGCCCTCCCGACTTGGTAGGCAATCAGTGCGAGAAGAACGGCTGGTAGCGTCTGCCAAAGGGTGACAAGATTAATCTCTAAGCCAATGAGTAAGAAAATAAAGGTATTGACACCAAACCCGGCGAATTCCCAGAAGCTGAACAAAGTAACTTGAGTAGAAGCAGAGGTACTGCGAGAAACCCCCAAGTTGCCGACAATTAGTCCTGCCACTACAACGGCAACCACACCGGATACGTGGAAAAATTCGCCCAGTTGAAAGGCTCCCAGCGCTACGGCAATCGTCAGTAGAATCACGCTGAGAGGATCGTCTGCTTGGCTAAATAAACCAATACTGAGATAGCCCAAGGCTAAGCCAACTAAGATTCCGCCGACAATCACGAACAAAAATGCTTGTACGACATCAAGGGGCGTTAATGACCCGGTTGAATTTGCCGTCAAGATCAGGCTAAATAAAACCAGCGCCACATCATCGTTGACTAAGCTTTCACCTTCTACGAGCGTGATCAGTCGGTGGGGAACAGATACTTCCTTGAAAACCGCAATCACTAAGGCGGTGTCTGTAATTGACAAAATGACCCCAACCAGCAAGGCGGGAACCCAATCTAAGCCCAGTTCTAGTTTCAGCAAGACTGAGGTAATGGCAGCGCAGAGGGGAAATCCTACTCCGGCTAACAAAACAATGGGTTTAAACGTGCTGCGTAAGCGACTGATATCGGTATTAATTGCGGATTCAAAGAGTAGAATCGGCAAAAAAAGATTAAAAATCAGGGAGGAATCGAGATGGATGCGACCTGGCAAAAGCTCTGTAATCGCCAACCCTGCCAATACTAAACCTGTAATGTAGGGAATCCGAAATCGTCGAGATAGTAAGGCAACCCCCGTGGCAACCAACAACAAGACGATCAGAAAAATTACTAATTCAGCAACATTTCCCTGATTCTCGCTGCCTGTGACCGTCGGGACTGCCATGAGCGATCGCTCGCTTAGCCACTGCATAGCGCGTACTCACAAGTGATGAACGATACACCAAGGGTCAGGTTCTACAAAACTGCCCTTAGTATCTTAAAGGATGAGCTACGATGCTTTTGTTCTGAGTTAGCAGTCGTCACCTTTAAAGGTACGGCTTTCGCGGGCTTTGGCTGCGGTTGATGCTTCCAGAGATTTTCGCCTGCGATCGCAGGCTTGGTTGGTTTAGCCCTTGGCTGAAGCTTGTGGGCTTATATGACAGGTTTGGGAATCCGATGAAAAAACTCTTAGTTACAGGTGCCAGTGGTTTTTTAGGATGGCATCTTTGCCAGCTAGCACAACCAGAATGGGACGTTTATGGAACTTATTTTTCTCATTCTCTAGAGATTCCTGGCGTAAATTTGCTGAAAGTTGAGTTAAAGGATTTTCAGGAACTCAAGCATCTGTTCCAAGAAATTCAGCCAGATGGAGTGATTCATACCGCCGCGCGATCGCAACCTAATTTTTGCCAACAATATCCTGAGGAATCCTACCCGATTAATGTCACCGCCTCTGGTAATATTGCGGGACTTTGTGCAGATGCTTCGATTCCTTGCGTTTTCACTTCAACTGACTTAGTTTTCGATGGTTTAAACCCTCCCTATCGGGAAACCGATCCCGTGTCTCCTGTCAATGTTTACGGGGAGCAAAAGGTGATGGCGGAGGAGGAGATGTTAGAGCGTTATCCGATGACGGCTGTTTGCCGAATGCCTTTAATGTTTGGTATGGCAACACCTACCGCTACAAGTTTCATGCAGCCATTTATCCAAATGCTGAGAGAGAAGAAAGAATTAAGTTTATTTATCAATGAATTCCGAACACCAGTTAGCGGAACAACGGCAGCACGAGGACTTTTATTAGCATTGGAAAAAGTAAACGGACACATCCATTTGGGCGGAAAAGAGCGGGTATCACGTTATGAGTTTGGTCGTTTATTAGTGGAGGTGCTGCAACTTCCTGAAGCGGGACTTAAATCTTGCCGACAAGAAGATGTGAAAATGGCTGCGCCAAGACCAGCGGATGTTTCTTTAGATAGTTCCAAGGCTTTTGAATTAGGATATGCGCCTTTATCTGTGCGGGAAGAGTTAGCGGCGTTGCGCGGCAAGATTTAATAAATGCCTTAGCGAATAGAATTCGCGGCTACACATACAAAACCCGCCTGCGCGGGTTTCAATTTATTAGTCCGCAACGGTGGACTTTTCCTGTATAGCTGCGATTTATAACCTCCGGGGAATTGATAAGCTTAACTAACGAGCTTGATATGCTTGCCAAAAATACAGCCCATTTGTGACCAAAAACAGTGGCATTACTACCGAGAAAAAATCTACGCTCAATTCAGCAGAATGTCCCAAACTTACCTGGATAATCTGCCATTCTATAAATGCAAGTATCCACATAACTTCTGCCTTATTCCAGTCTAATAAGTTAACGGCTAGCTGATATTGTTTAGCGACATTTTGCTCTGTAATTCTCCAAATATAATTAAAGGTATGGGGAAACTGACGCAGCACTGTAAACGCTACATAAACTACAATAGATAAGCTGGGGAAAAGCCAGATTAATTGTTTGCTACCCGTAGCATTTGGTTTGCCTCCCATCTTAAAATGGATGGGAATACTGTTGGGTAGATTTGGCCAAGATTTTAGGGTAATTACAATGATGCAGAAAATCCCTGCAACAGCGGCTATTTCTAACATCCAACTAATAGGCGATCGCGCTATCGTCAAAATCGGGCGTTGATTTGATGGATTCCTCGTCATAGGGTTAATTGCTTGTAGGCAATCAGAACTTAAGCAGATTGACTCTAGTGTAACTCTACGTCCTCATCCGCTATATCGGTAATTTTCCTCTCCCCCAAGATAGATTTTTGCTGACACAATAGTAATTAAGTCTTTTCAGCTTGCTTTATTGAATTCTATAAGTGCAGCATGATATTTTGGCGCTGGTTCGTTGCTTCTGGCTTTATCGCTTTATTAATGTCTGGGTGTGGCGGTGCCAAGTCGCCGGGAGAGATTGGCAAGCAAGCCGGGGAAAGTGTAGTTTTAATTAACTATGAAGATAAATCGGGGCAAGGTACGGGATTTATCATATCCGGGGAAAGCAAGGAAGTTTGCACCGTACTCACAGTGCGTCATGTGGTGCCACCCAGCGCTAAATTGCAACTGCAAACCCCCGACCAAAAACTTTGGAAAGGTGCCAGCATTACCAGTATCAAACGCTTTCTTAAGCAGGATTTAGCAGTCGTGACGTTCAAACCTGATAGCGGAAATTGCCCCTATAAAACCCTCAGTTTCAGTAACTCTGACAAAGTAAATTTAGGAGATAGCATCTACATCACTGGTTTTCCGGGTAGTGGTTTGGTAAAGCAGTTTGCTCCTGGTACGGTGTCACTAATTGACAGCCAAAGTGAAGGCTACGGCATTTCTTACACAGGAACCACAGCAGGGGGGATGAGTGGTGGTCCGGTGATGAATGCAGCAGGGGAAGTGGTTGCAGTTCACGGACGCACGGATGTAGAACTTGCTGGACTAGCGGAACTAAAAGGCGAAGCACCGCCGCCACCACAACAGCAGTCTTCCACAAGTGCTAACTCAGGTAATGGCGATGCAGTCGGCACTTTTAAATGGGGTATCCCCATTAATATTTATGTGGCAAATGTTGCTCAAGTTTCCACAGAGGCGCAGGCTACCCAAAAAGCAGAAGATTTCATTAATGAAGGCAACGATTTTTATATTAAACAAAGCTACGATGATGCACTTGCTGCTTACGACAAAGCAATTGCCCTCAAACCTGACTATTCTGTCGCTTGGTATAACCGAGGTATTGCCCTCAGAAATTTAAAACGCTACGAAGATGCGATTGCTTCTTACGACAAAGCAATTGCCCTCAAACCTGACGATGCTGACGCTTGGACTAGCCGAGGTATTGCCCTCAGCAATTTAAAACGCTACGAAGATGCACTTGCCTCTTACGACAAAGCGATTGCCTTCAAACCTGACGATTCTGCCGCTTGGTATAACCGAGGCTATGCCTTAGATGACTTGCAACGCTACGAAGATGCGATTGCTTCTTACGACAAAGCAATTGCCCTCAAACCTGACGATTCTGCCACTTGGTATAACCGAGGTATTGCCCTCAAAAAGTTGCAACGCTACGAAGATGCAATCGCTTCTTACGATAAAGCAATTGCTCTCAAACCTGACGATGCTGATGCTTGGACTAGCCGAGGTATTGCCCTCAGAAAGTTGCAACGTTACGAAGATGCGATTGCTTCTTACGATAAAGCAATTGCTCTCAATCCTGACGATGCTGATGCTTGGATTAACCAAGGCTATGCACTTGAGCTGTTAAGGCGGTATGACAAAGCGCTTGAATCTTATAATACAGCAATTAAATTTGACCCAAACAATCAAACAGCGATCAATTACCGGCAGCGATTGCTAAACCAGTTAGGGCGCTCAAAATAAGGATTAATTTAAACATCCCTAACGACTAGTCGCAGCTACACGAACAATGCCTGTGGGATTGTTAATGATTCTCCCCATATGAATCCATATCTTTGTATTCATGGACAGGTCGCTAGCTGCTTCCAAACAGCCCACTTTTCGGTAAGCTTCAAAGCAGATATTCTGATAGATGCTCTAGCTTAGCGATCTTCAGCCGCTAGCTGCTGGTCTTCCAAATTAACTTCATTAGAGTCAGGAGAAGTAGAACTACTGGCAACACCTGAGCCTTGCTCAACTGTAGTACCATTCCTCAAAGCCTTAGTCATCCGTTGCAAGGACTCGTACCCATCCGCACCAGGTTTGAGCGTTACCAGCAAATTGCAATTGTTGCGGTCAAGCTTAGTTAGGGCACAGATAACAGACTGTTTGGGTGTTTTGGGATCGGAGCGATGACTGAACCCCACTAAACCCTCTTCTCGAAAGCCTTCCAAGCGCTGGGCAATAGCGTCGCACCGTGTCCGAGTATCCCAGTCCTCGCCAAAGCTATTAACCATCTTCAGCCAAGGCTTTCCTTCCTTGTCTTTACGATACATCACCGTCCACACCTCGCCCCCATTTTCCGTGTCGGGTTGCAAGGTGCAAGAAAAGCGGGTTTGCCGGGGAAATATCTCTGGCGGAAAACCAAGAACCAGAGCTACAGCAAAGCCGCCCACAGTCGCCAACATCGAGACCAGGGCTATGGTGAGATTCGCTGTGTTAAACAAATGCTTTCCTTTAGGCTGCTGTTGTCCGTTAGACATAGGAAATGCTTTTAAAACATCCAAACGCTTTGATGCTTCTAAGATAACTCACGAATAAAACCATCTAGGGGAGGATTTATGAAGGAATGGCGATCGCCTCTCTCCTCCTTTCTTTTCCTAACGGCTATCGCCTTCGCTACACTAGTGAGCCTTTGCGGTTCAAATTATTAAATGCGATCGCTACCTTACCACCAATTCACCCAATCGCTTTAAGATACTCAGAACACTATACAACTCATTCCCTCGGCGATAAAGCGTAAATTCATCCGATAAAGCGTACTGGGGCGTGTCTTGCTTGGTGAGTTTTATAAATCTGAAATGACTACCATTACTAATAAATCCAAATGTTGGTTTATCAGAATGAGGATTAGCTAACATATAAGCGAGTATTTGAGGGATTGCTATATCCAAAGAAAATAGCGGTCTTTTAGACTCGATAACCACCACCCATAGTTCACTTTGCAAAACCAAAATATCAATTTTCCCCTGCACTATAACTCCGTCTTCATCTTCATCTGAAATCGTTACAGATTTTTCCGTTTCAATTTCATAAGGTGGACGATAAAAGCCAGCTAGTTTCAGCAGCGGAGAAAGCACCACCATTTTTACTAAGTCTTCTAGCATCGGGCGGCGTTCGATTAAATGTAGATATTCCTCTTTAACTCCGTCTAAAAACTGCTGCTCCTCAGAGGTGATTTGAGGTAAATTATCTACCCATTCAGTAAAAAATCTATTATTTTTAGAAGGTAACAAACCAAATTTGGTCTCTAAACCTCGAAGTGTAATATCCTTAGCTTGAATTGTTTGAATCATACGGCTATTAGTTATCAGCGTTATTTTATGAATTAATTGTAGCGATTAATAACTAATAACGAAAATAGGGGTTTCTCGCTACTAACCAGAGAAACCCCTACTTGATGCCAGCCTAACTGGATTAGCCTTGTGAATAAGCTTCCATCGGGAGACAAGCGCAAACAAAGTTGCGATCGCCAAAAGCATTATCTATGCGTCCGACAGTAGGCCAGAACTTGTGTTCTCTCGTCCACGGCGCAGGATAAGCAGCTTGTTCGCGGGAATAGGAATGATTCCACTCGGAAGTCATTAAGGCTTCTGCGGTGTGGGGTGCATTCTTCAAGACATTATCTTGAGCGTCCATCTTACCCGATTCAATTTCCGCAATTTCCTGACGAATTGAGATCATCGCATCGCAGAAACGATCCAGTTCTTCCTTCGATTCGCTTTCCGTGGGTTCTACCATCACCGTACCCGCTACAGGCCAAGAAACGGTAGGGGCGTGGAAACCGTAGTCCATTAAGCGCTTGGCGATGTCATCTACTTCGATACCCGCAGACTTTTTGAGCGATCGCAAATCTAAAATACACTCGTGCGCCACCAAACCATTCTGCCCTTTGTACAAAACAGGATAGAAAGTTTCTAAGCGACGGGCGATGTAGTTGGCATTGAGGATCGCTACTTTTGTCGCTTCTATTAAGCCTGCTGACCCCATCATGGCGATGTACATCCAAGAAATGGGGAGGATGCTGGCGCTACCCCAAGGTGCGGCTGCAACGGCACCGATGCCTTGTTCGCCGCCAGTTGGGACAACCGAGTGCCCCGGTAAAAATGGCACGAGATGCGGCATTACCCCAATTGGCCCCATTCCAGGCCCACCGCCGCCGTGGGGGATACAGAAGGTTTTGTGCAAGTTTAAGTGACAAACATCTGCCCCGAAGTCTCCCGGACGGCACAAACCGACTTGGGCGTTCATATTCGCCCCGTCCATGTAAACTTGTCCGCCGTTAGCGTGGACGATATTGCAGATTTCTTTAATCGGTTCCTCAAAGACGCCGTGAGTGGAGGGATATGTCACCATCAAGGCGGCGAGTTCATTGCGATGCTTCTCGGCTTTGGCTTTGAGATCGTCTACGTCAATATTGCCTCGATCGTCGCAAGCGATCGCGACCACTTTCATCCCACACATTACCGCACTGGCAGGATTTGTCCCGTGGGCTGATTGAGGAATCAGACAGACATTCCGATGTTCTTCCCCGCGACTTTCGTGATACTGACGAATCACTAACAGTCCTGCATATTCACCTTGAGATCCGGCATTGGGTTGCAGAGAAATACCCGCAAAGCCGGTGATTTCTGCTAACCATGCTTCAAGCTGCTGGAACAGAATTTGATAACCCCGCGTTTGCGAAGGAGGGGCAAAAGGATGAATTTTGCCAAATTCCGCCCACGTTACCGGGATCATTTCCGCCGTCGCATTCAGCTTCATCGTGCATGAACCCAAGGGAATCATCGATGTTGTCAGCGACAAGTCTTTCGCTTCTAGACGGTGCAAGTAGCGTAATAACTTGGTTTCTGAGTGATAGCGGTTAAAGACTGGATGAGTTAAATAGCTGCTTTGACGGACAAAAGGTTCCCCTTGTATAGAGGGGGTTACGCCTTTCCCCAACTCTTCCACCGTAAAGGGCAACTCATGGGTTCCGGCAAAAATTTCAAATAGGTCTTGTAAGTCCTGTACGGTTGTGGTTTCGTCCAAACTGATTCCGACCGCATTTGCATCCAGAATCCGCAAGTTAATCTGACGAGCTTGGGCATCTGCGAGAATGTCTTCGAGAGTGCGTTTGCCCAACTCTACCCGCAACGTATCAAAAAATTGCTCTGCACCGATGCCGTACCCCAGCCGCTTCAATCCTGACGCCAGAATGCCCGTCAGTTTATGGATATTCTGGGCAATTTTTTTCAGTCCAGCTGACCCGTGGTAAACGGCATACATACTCGCCATCACCGCCAGGAGAACTTGAGCGGTACAAATATTACTGGTCGCTTTGTCGCGCCGGATATGCTGTTCGCGGGTTTGCAAAGCTAAACGCAGCGCTGGCTTGCCGTTGGCATCCTTGGAGACTCCGACAATTCGCCCCGGCACCTGGCGCTTATACTCTTCTTTGGTGGCAAAGTAGGCTGCATGAGGCCCCCCATAGCCGAGGGGAATTCCAAAGCGCTGAGTGCTTCCTACCGCAATATCTGCCCCAAATTCTCCCGGTGGTGTCAGCAACGTCAGGCTCAAGGGATCTGCTGCCACCGTGACTAAAGCACCCACTGAATGAGCTTTTTCTACAAAACTCCGATAATCGTATATCGTGCCATCCGTGGCAGGATATTGCAGGATTGCCCCAAAAATTGCTTGCTCAAAATCAAAGTTCTGATGAGTGCCGACAATAACCTTAATGCCCAGCGGTCTCGCCCGTGTTTGCAATACTTCAATCGTTTGGGGATGGCAGGCGCTGGAGACAAAAAAGGCGTTTGCCTTGGTTTTACAGAGGCTATAACTCATTGTCATCGCTTCTGCGGCTGCGGTTGCTTCATCGAGTAAGGAAGCATTGGCAATTTCCAGACCTGTCAAGTCAATAATCATTGTCTGAAAATTCAGCAGCGCCTCTAGTCGCCCTTGGGCAATTTCTGGCTGATAAGGGGTGTAGGCGGTGTACCAGCCGGGGTTTTCTAAAATATTCCGTTGAATGACTGGCGGGGTAATGCAATCGGAATAACCCATGCCAATCAAGGAGCGAAACACCTGATTTTTGGAAGCGATCGCTTTCAATCGACTCAGCGCTGCGTACTCACTCTGGGCTGGGGGAAGCTGGAGCGAATCTGTTTTCGGAGTTGCCCCATTCAGAGAATGCGATCGCCGGATTGCCTGCGGAATCGTTTGGTCGATTAAGGCATCTAGGGTCGATATCCCCAATACCTCAAGCATTTGCTGGACTTCATCCGGGCTAGGGCCGATATGCCGCTGTACAAAAGAAATCGGCTCTCCCATTTCTTCTAGCAGATGCTGACGGCTAGACTCGGTATGAGGGATAGAAATTACCACAGGTTGCTCTCCAGACGCGACTATTTCATATTTTGCAATAATTTTTCGGGGTCAGGCGCTGTAGAAACACCGATTTGCCGCGTCTCGAAGTTACTGCAATTTTAGATTTCAGATTTTGGAAGGAATTATTTATAGGACTTACGCAGAGATCCCCCTTGCATCCCCCTTTAAAAGGCTACGGTGTACAGACATCTTTGGTTAAGTGGCAAAACGTTGATCGATCCCCCTAAATCCCCCTTTTTAAGGGGGACTTTGACATTTATTTCCCCCCTTTTTAAGGGGGGATTCGGGGTCCCCTCTGGGGATAGGGGGGTAGGGGGGATCAAAACGGGACTTGCAAGTTCAAGAAGACTTGTGTGTACACCGTAGCCTTTAAAAAGGGGACTTTTCCGGCTCGTCCGAAAAATAGGGGGTTAGGGGGATCTCGGCTTCAAGCTTGCAGTGGGTAAGTCCGGATCTACTCTCCTTCCACCTGCGAACGATACTCCTCTGCCGATAAAGCTTCATCCAGCTCATCCGGGTCGTTAATCCGAACTTTTAAAAACCATCCTTCGCCGTAAGGATCTTCCGATACGTGTTCCGGAGCTTCCAAGATGGCAGTATTGCGTTCTATAACTGTCCCGCTGACTGGGGCATACATATCTTCAACGGCTTTCACCGATTCAATTGTCCCAAAACTCTCTCCCTTTGAGAGGGCGTCACCGATTTCTGGCAAATCCAGAAATACAATATCGCCCAGCTGATCGATTGCAAAGGCGCTGATGCCAATTGTGGCAATTTCACCCTCCAGTCGCACATACTCGTGAGAATCCAGATATTTTAGGTCTTCAGGATATTCCAGAGCCATTGCACTTCCTTCCTCAAATACGCGCTCAAATAGCTTTAACCAGCCATTAAGTTTACAGCTTCAAACCGTAATATCAGAAACATTATGGATAAGAAAAAGCTTAAACGCCTGCTTTTCGGTGAATTTTCTGTTAAAAGACTTATGCGCTCTGCCATTTTCATCTACGCTTTTCTTTGCTTCTACGCCTATTTCTTTTCCGATAGGATGATTTTTGTGCCCCAGCCGTCCAGCTATCGGGACAGTAGCGAGATTCTCAAGCTAACCACGGCGGACGGTGTGCAAATCTCGGCAGCTTATCTGCCGAATCCCGATGCCACTTACACAATTTTATATAGTCACGGTAACGCTGAAGACTTATTTGATGTCTTGTCGGTACGTCAAGGTTTGCGGGACATGGGCTTTGCTGTCTTCGCCTACGATTATCGCGGTTATGGAACCAGTCAGGGAACGCCTACCGAGCGCAATTCTTATCGGGATATCGACGCTGCTTATACTTATCTGACTCAGCAACTGGGTGTGCCACCGAATCGAATTATTGCCTATGGGCGTTCGGTGGGAAGTGGGCCAGCGGTGGATTTGGCTTCTCGTCAACCGCTTGCGGGTTTAATTGTGGAAAGTGCTTTTGTTACAGCATTTCGAGTCCTGACGCGCATCCCAATTGTGCCGTTTGATAGGTTCCGCAATCTCGACAAGATTAAAAAGGTGCGTTGCCCAGTCTTGGTCATGCACGGGAGGCGGGATGAAGTGATTCCCTTTTGGCACGGGGAGCAACTTTTTGCGGCTGCGAACGAACCGAAGCGCTTTTTGTGGGTGGATGAGGCAGGTCACAATGACTTTGGCTGGGTTGCAGCACAGCAGTCGGAGAAAGCTGTACGGGAGTTTGCCCAGTTGGTGGAGCAGTTTCAGCGCAATTTGCCCGGAGGCTGAAGCTTGGGGATAGGGACACTTCCAGCAAGCTTGACTGAAAGAGCGATCGCTTGAGGGTGGTACAGATAACCTGAATTACTGAAGTCCTGCCAAGTCTGCAACAACGCCCTCTAATCCCGCTACCACCCGCGCCAAGCGGTCGTAATCGATTTTATCGGGGGTATCTTGTGAAGTGTGATAGTTGGGGTAACGGGAGGGTGCAGTGTCTGTGACGATGATACCGGGATAACCTTGCTGCCAGAAAGACCATTGATCCGACCAGCCGACGCCGGGAATCCTTTCTGGGAGGGCGGCACCTTCGGAGGGGAACTTCGCGTGACGACGGAAAGATGCGATCGCTTTCCTCAACAAATCAGCAGAGGTTGGGTTGCTCACAAAGGCAATAAAGTTACCCTGTGAGGGATAGAACAGGCTTAAGGGAAATGGGTAGTTCTGGGTTCCTGGCTTGTCGGAGTAGTAGCCGATTGTTTCCAAACTGAGCATGGCGACAATATTGTCACCGGCGTTGCGGCAGCGTTTGGCATAAACGACGCTTCCCATCTCCGCCGTCTGGAAAAATGGCGGTTCCTCATTCACAAACTCAACGAAGCGCAGAGTTCGGGAGGTCTTTTTTCCAGCAAAGGCACGCGCCAACTCTAGGACGGCTGAGGCACCCGTGCCGTTATCATTGGCACCGGGACTTCCAAATACAGAGTCATAGTGACCCCCAATCACCACAATCTCGTCGGCTCGATTTGTCCCAGCAATCTCGGCTTCTAGGTTGTAATAAGTGTTCTCAGCAATTTTGTATCCTTGGCGTTGAACTTTGTAGCCAGCACTGCTCAACGATGCTTCCAAGAAATCAGCCGCCGCCGCTAGATTCTTATAGTTTGAGAAGTTATGTTCTCCTAGTTCACCGGCAATCTTTTCCACATCTTGCCGGAGGGCATCTCGCAGCGTTTCCTCCTGGGGAGTCAGCGGCGGCAATGCAGCTTGGTAACTGACTCCGGGCATCCAAATCGATGTAAACCACGCCCAAGCGATCGCAATACCCAGAAGAATGCCGATGATGGCAAGCCTAATCAATGCCGCCCGATTCACCAACCACCTTCTCCAGCCACCTCGGTTCGCCATACATTTACTTGCTAGGAAGACGACTGGGGGAGCGATAAAAAGGTTTTTTAACCACAACGGCTGGATAAGCTTTGCCCCGAATTTCTACTTCCAATTCCTGACCAATCTGAGCCAGATTCGGAGGAACATAGGCCAGGGCGATGGGTTGCCCTACCGTTGGTGCTAAGGTACCGCTGGTGACGACGCCGATGGCTTCACCGTTGGATAGCACCGGGTAGCCATGACGCGCAATAAAACGCCCCTGCATTTGCAGTCCTACCAAGCGTCGTTCTACGCCATTTGCCTTCTGTTTTTCTATGACTGGACGCCCGATAAAATCGCCTTTCGTATCCAGATGAACCAGCCAACCCAATCCAGCTTCTAAAGGGGTGGTGCTTTCGTCCATATCTTGCCCGTAGAGGCCCATTGCTGCTTCCAGGCGCAGGGTGTCTCTGGCACCAAGTCCGCAGGGTACGACACCAGCAGTGAAAAGACTGCGCCACAAGTCTACCCCCACTTCTGGGTCTACCATGACTTCAAATCCATCCTCTCCCGTGTACCCAGTCCGGGCGATGAAAGCTGGCTCATTCAAGACGGTTGCTTCCAAATGTCCAAATGCCTTAATCGGCGTCAGGTCTTCCTTGACAAATTCCTGAAGATATGACATTGCTTGTGGTCCCTGAACGGCAATCAAAACTTTTGCTAGGGAAAGATCCTCGAAATCAATTTGAGAAGATTCCAGTTGGGCAAACAGCCATGCTTTGTCTCTGGATCGAGTGGCGGCGTTGACAATCATCGCTCCTCGCTGCTGGCCGTCTGCATCTTCGCCCTGATAATAGAAGATAATGTCGTCCAAAATGCCGCCGTGAGAATTCAGCAGGACGGTGTACTGAGATTCACCAGCTTTCAGGCGGCTCAAATCTGAGGGAACGAGAGGCTGTAAGTACGAAATCAGCTGTTTCCCTTTGAAGGTAAATTTCCCCATGTGGGAGATGTCGAACATTCCCGCTGTGGTGCGGACTGCCAGGTGTTCTTGTCCGATTCCGGTGTATTGTACGGGCATTTCCCAGCCGGAAAAGGCAGTCAATCGGGCTTTTTGTTCGAGGGCAAGTTCATATAGGGGAGTACGGGCAAGCGCCGCCTCTGGATGCAATTCTTCTGACTTAGCCACAGATAGTCATTCCGTCGCAGGTGGATATCTTTTATCCTACGGGATGCTTCTTGCTTGAGCAGTATAAAACGGCAGGTAGCGATCGCACTCTTTGGATGTATTGGATGCGATAGCGAAGCGCTGACTTGTCAGTTCGCACTCTTTGGATGTATTGGATGCGATAGCGAAGCGCTGACTTGTCAGTTCGCGCTTTCACTCAGTGCCTCTAATTTTTGTAGCTTGGCGATTGGAAATCGCAGCTACACAGACGAAACCCGCAAGCCACTCTACACCTTTACGGATGACCAGCAGGCGATCGTCCTTCACCCTGATTGGGCGACTTACCTACAAGAGAACGATGCCCAGATCCAGCAGTGGGCTTTTGATGCGTGGGTGGAGTACATGGAGCGGTGCAATCCAGGCGTTGACCATATCGCCAGCAAGCTCCCGCTGACGCTTCTGATTCTGACGCTGCATTCGGGTGGCTTAAACTGGCATCGCCATCTAGCTCATGTCCTGAGCCTATTTGATGCCAACATTGCCAGTTAGAAGCGACCTGGGCGATCGCAGTACGGCTATACTATTAGCACATTAAAACCATAATTTACAGCTAAAATTTTAGTTTTGAATGGCACTCCACTAGATATAGTGGTAGACGATTCACATCTAAAAGAGATGGCGTAGGGAAAACTAACTGTTAAAGTAAGCAAACAACGCTATTGGTAGTGGGTATTTGTGGCAAAAACGCTAAGTCTGTTTGAAGAAGATCGATTGACGCTGCCGAGGAGCATTGAGCTATCGGTGGAATCGTTGCGTCACTATGGCTGCTTCTACAAACACTGGGCGATCGCCTTCTCTGGAGGGAAGGATTCCTCTGCTACTGTTACCCTCATTGCCCACCTGATCGAAACGGAGCAAGTTCCCAAACCTGAGAGCTTAACCGTCCTTTACGCCGACACTCGCCAAGAGCTACCACCCCTGTATTCGTCTGCACTGGGGATTTCGGAGGAGCTTCGCAAACGCGGGTTTGAAACCCGTGTAGTCTTACCGGAACTAGATCACCGCTATTTTGTTTACATTCTAGGTCGAGGAGTTCCGCCACCCTCTAATACCTTTCGCTGGTGTACACCCAAGCTGAAGGTGATGAGCATGGAACGGGAGCTAGAAGCCCTACGGCAGGAGCGGGGCGAAAAGTTTTTGATGATCACAGGAGTACGGATTGGAGAGAGTGCCGCCAGAGATCAGCGGATTGCGATTAGCTGTACGAAGGACGGCGGAGAGTGTGGTCAAGGTTGGTTCCAGCATTCGTCTTCGGGGGCTGTAGCAGATACGTTAGCACCGATCGGTCATTGGCGGGTCTGCCATGTTTGGGACTGGCTGCTTCACGCCGATTTAGAACTTGGATTCCCCACCTTTGAGATTGCCAGGGTCTACGGGCAGGATGTCAGCGATGGGGAGGAGCCGCTTAATGCCAGAACAGGTTGTATTGGCTGTCCCCTCGATCGCGTCGTGGCTCAGCCAGAATGGACTTACTTGGCACCTTTACAAAAGCTAAGACCCCTGTATTGGGAAATTAAGAAGCCGCAGTATCGTCACCGTAAACATGGAGAGGTCAAAAAAGATGGCTCTCTCTCAGCCAAGCAGAATCGTTTAGGACCACTTCATATGGATGCTCGTCGTTGGATGCTTGAGCAGGTTTTGGCAATTCAGGATGAGGTTAATCAAGCCGCGATCGCCCAAAATCGTCCAACGATCAGCCTAATCAACCAGGAGGAGCATACCCGCATTGAGGAATTGATTGCAGCAAATACTTACCCCGAAAAGTGGGATAGTACAGAGCCAAGAGGAGATGAATGGCTGCCTGAGATTCTATCGGATGGTAGCATTCAGTCACTACTCTTTGGGTCAGACTTTTGATACTAGCTAAATGACAAGTATGAAAGAGGGAACTATTGTTCAAACAATTGCTAAAGTAATGCAGATAGCCAATAGATCTCTGTCAATTTCAGAAATTTATCAACTTATCACTGATCACGATTTCTACAAATTCAAAGCTGATGATCCGGTTCATATTGTTCGCAGTCAGGTTAGACGCCATTGTGAAGGATTAAATTTCTCTTCTGCCTCTTCCAAGAAATACTTTATTCTATTGAAGAATGGAACCTATTGGTTGAAAGGTGCTCCATTAGAGCAAAGCGACAAAGCAGTTGAGGAAGAGGTTCGTGGTGGCTTTCTTGAAGAATTAACATTACTTCATAAAAAGTATATTGCTGATTTTAGAACAAGAATTTTAGAGCAACTGAAAAGACTTGATCCAACTACCTTTGAAATCTTTAGTAAGCGACTTTTAGAAGTATATGGTTTTCATGATGTTGAAGTTACTCGAAAAAGTAGGGATGGAGGAATCGATGGTTTTGGAAAGCTGAAAGTTGGGTTGGCTGATTTAAAGGTTTCTTTTCAGTCTAAACGATGGAAAAAGACTCCGGTTGGAAGGAAGGAAATTGCTCAATTTAGAGGTGATATTCAGGGTAAATGTGAGCAGGGATACTTTTTTACGACATCTAACTTCACGTCAGAAGCTGAAAAAGCCTCTTTTCAACCGGGTGCTGTTCCTATCATTTTAGTTGATAGTTCATTGATTGTTGATTTAATGATAGATAAAAAATTTGGCGTTGAGGTTGAAAGCCTTCCAATTTATAGCAATGCCTTGGATTTGGTAATATCTGAGATAGATGGTTCACTTAGTTAAACAAGTAAAATTATGGAAAATAGAACAATTGCTCAAGCTGTAATCGAGGTGCTGAAAGCCGCTCAAAAACCTATGTCTGCGGCTGACATCACCCATGCAATTGTTGACCGGAAATTGTATGAATTTAGTGCTAAAGATCCTAAAGGAATTGTGCGTGGAGCAATTGAGCGTCGCTGTGAAGGGATAAACCGGAAGAATACAACTTCCGAAAAGTATTTTAAGAAACTTCCAGATGGCAGATATTCAGTTATTAACTGACCATCTTTTGCTGCTCTTGTAGTAGTTATTAAGAAAGCATAGAGGCTTAGTGCTGAAAATTTAGGACAGTAAGTATGTCAAGTCAGAACAAATATGACATTAATCCAGGGCAAGCACTGAAGATCTTTTTAAAGGAACTTTATCCTCCTAGTCAACGAGATCAAACCTGCTCCATCTTCAAGATGGATGATGCTTTAGCATCTGATGGGCGTCTTTTTGAATTGGCTTAACGTGAGTTCGGGATAAGGAGGGGTGGAACAGATACAGTTGAAAGTACCTAATTCTCAACGCATCTCACCACCCCATGCTTAGTTTAGAATCCTTGTTTTGTCATGTCGAT
>NZ_JAMPJZ010000056.1:0-36282 GCF_039961835.1 Trichocoleus sp. ST-U1 | reverse complement strand
TTTTTCAGGACGTTATCGCAATCGCAGGCAGAGATTTGGTTTGCGCTTAAACCTAATTGCTGGCTTGCTGAACTACGAACTGGCACATGCCTCCTGATTCATGCAGGAGGTCTAGTTCATGCTCCAAATTCTGTTGTGTCTATCCGAACTTTTGGCGCGACGCTGTAGCAATCCTGTTGGGATTGTGAGAGATGTTTTGAAGAGAATACGTCTCACAACGAAGCTCAAAACCTACGAATGACGAAAGGATTAATAAATAAGCCACGAGAATCGTAAAGGCATCATTTTTAGCATTTCTAGCTAGTCGTTGACCGTTACTTCGAGCTAAATTATTGAAAATGTTTAGGAAGCCTGTTTTCTGGAGTGGCTATTGAGAACAGCCACCGTTGCAATCTTGTTGGAGTGATGCTCCAACTCATTCAAGTCTTGAGCCGGTACGAACACAACCTTGACTTCGCTCGCTGCTTGGTGTTGTTGCTTGATTAATACAGTTAGCTCGTCTAGTTTCTTGGCATAGTCAGCATCCAGCTTTTCGTGGATCAGTTCGAGGTTTTGAGCGGCTTGTAACGTGATCTGGTAGTTGTGATTCGCACTTTCCCGATCTTCTTCTGATTGGCGGTTCTGGCTCATCAAGACGACGGGAGCGGTATAAGCAGAGGCAAAGGAGAATACCAGGTTCAACATCATGAAGGGAGACTCATCCCAGTGAGGCAGTCCCGGTATCAGGTTGCAACCTACCCATCCAGCAAGAACGGTTGATTGTCCAATCAGAAACGCCCAAGAACCTACTTTAGTTGCCATTTTGTCTGCCACCTTTTGCCCAAACGTTAAGGGCTTCTTCACAGGTGGTTGAATCTTTGAAAATTGTGGTTGTTTCAGAACGACAGGGGCTTGTTGCGATTCGTTGATACCGGGTTGACTGGATTGAGTGGAGTTCACGCTGTTACCTCTTGCAACTTCAAATTCGTTTAATGCTTTGATGAGTGCGCTTAGGGGTTTTTTGTATTTGTGCTGCACTTGCTATAGTTTCACTGTATGGCGCTTAAAGTATAAGAGCAAATACTCTTTCTTGTTGAATTAATAAATTGAAGTGATTGACTTAGGCTAAGCGTTATGAATTCGACTTTTCCAACCCTGGTTGTTACCCAGAACAGCGTTGGTGCAAATTGCGGGTAATTTCAGTAATGCCAGTTGCTCAATCAATTGAGTTTATCGATTCAACAAAAAAGAGTGTTTGCTTTTATAAATTGTGATTACGTAGGATGAATTTATGCTTCTGCAATAGATTCTTGCCAAACCGGATCGCCAGTCTGGATAGCCAGTCTGGACAAAAGACACAAGAACATTGAGAAAGCCTTTCTGGTTGTCACAAGAGAAAAACATGAAGAATCTTTTCAAAATTGCGCTCGCCCTAGTGATATTTGTGGTGAACCTAGCGATCGCCCAACCCTCTCTGGCAGATCGACCCAAGGTATCCAAAAATCCTGACTATATTCAGGTGACAAAAACGCTAAACGGTTTATCAGCACTCCAGGAAAGCCAGGATGTCCCTCCAGAAGTGCAACAGCGAATTGACGAATTGACCTTGCAAAAAGCCGCAATCGAGTCGGGTGTCACCTGGGGACAATGCAGCAATCAAACTGGGAACACAATCGGCATCTTTGGCCCCGCCTCTGAAGAATCGAAGACTGGCGATAACAGTCTCTACTTCCTAGCAGACGGTGAGACAACGCCTGAAGGCTGGGATTGCCAGGGAATTTATTTACCGAGTGGTATTAACGTTGCAGGCATTGAGTCAACACCTGCCACTTATACAATTCTGGATGGTACCCGTTTAATCGCCCGCCGAAATCCTGATACCTCTGCGCTTGAGTTTAACGTTCCACCACTCAAGTCTTCCCAAGAGAATAAGCTGGCAGTTCCTAACGTATCGCAGGAATTTATTGAATCTCGCATTCCTAGTACGTTCACAGCCGTAGAAATTGACGATTAATGGGATGCGTACAAGTGGGTTGACGCAATGATTTAACAAATTGGCTTGCAAGCTCATTGAGTCAACTCACCGTACAAAAGAATGGAAAGTTATTGTTACTCACTCATTAGCATTTTGGATTATGGATTCTTTAATTGGGTCAGTAGATTCGCAGATTGTATTAGTAGTTGCAGACTGAAGACCACTCAGCGGTTAGATAACTAAATATAAGCTATTGTTTCTTACCTCGGCTCAAGACCCTTCAGGAGGGCAAGGGCAAGATTAGTTCACGCTAGCGTGGTTGGCTTCAGGAGTTGACTGACTGGTCAACTCTGGAGTCGTATTGGTGCCGCCTAAATTGAGTTTGACGACAGTACGCCGCGCTTCTGTGACTTTCGGTAGGGTCAATGTCAGGATGCCATTCTGGAAGTCAGCCTTGGCTTGGTCGTTCTGAATGGGCACTGGCAGAGGAATCACGCGCTGGAAGCTCCCATAGCGGAACTCGGAGCGGAAGAAGCCTTTTTCTTCGTTCTTCTTCTCAAAGCGATGTTCGCCGCTAATGGCGATCGCTTCACGAGTGATTTGGACATCAATGTCCTTGCCTTCTACGCCTGGAATTTCAGCCCGCAGGATCAGATGGTCTTCAGTGTCTTGGAGTTCAATGGCAGGCTTCCAAGTTGTGCTGTACTGGCGAGAAGCTACGCGATCGCTTCCGGCAAGTTCATCAAACATTTGATCCATTTGACGACGTAGAGTTTCCATTTCTTGGAAGGGTTGCCAACGAATCAGTGCCATAAAACAGTTACCTCCAATTTGCAGTGACTAAATGCTTAAATTGAAATTTGTTCAATGGGATGAAGCTTTTAGTTCCCACGTTTTTATAATGTCAAAACAGTCTGGTTACGTCAGTGAGGAAAACCGAATTGCCTTTTGGGGGATTTTCCCGACTTCTGGAAGAAGGCGAAAAATAACCGCTGAGTTGCTGATGCTCAGCGGTTGAGTGGTTAAACTAAGAAGTTTTCGCGGCTACGGATTAACCGAAAATTATCTGGATTAATCCCAGACGCTAGCTGGTTCAGCACTCTCAGTTGCTTCGGGCTTCTTCGTGTCAGCAACGGGTGCGTCAGTGACTTCTGGAGCCGCACTGGTACTATCTGCTAGATTGAGCTTGACCACGCGATCGCGAACTGACGTTACTTTGGGCAGCGTCAGCATCAGGACGCCATCCTTAAATTCAGACTGGACGCGATCGTTGTGAATCGCAACAGGCAGAGAAATTACTCGCTGAAAGTTTCCGTAGCGGAACTCAGAACGGACGTAACCGCCTTCTTGTTCTTTCTTTTCGTAGCGGCGTTCGCCTGTAATCACTACCGCTTCACGAGAAATGCGGATATCAAGGTCTTTGGCTTCGATGCCAGGAATTTGTGCCCGCAGGATTAAGCTATCCTCTGTATCTTGCAGCTCAATCGCAGGCTTCCAGGTGATTGGAGCATCCCGATTAACGCTTGCCAGTTCGTCAAACATTCGATCCATTTGACGGCGCAGGGTTGCCATTTCTTGAAAAGGTTGCCAACGAATCAGTGTCATAGTCGATTCCCAAGGGTTAAAACTTCTCTGTGTCGAACGCTGGAATTGAATTTTGTTCAACTGAGTTAAGCCTTTCGTTCACACTTCTTTATGATGTCGAAGGCACCCCAGCTTTGCCGGTGAGGCAAACCGCCTTGAGACAGAGGGATTTCCCCGCCTTTGTCGGAAAGTCGCAATTAGGGGCAATCTATTACAGAGTTTGAAGTTCTGTGGCCTTTTGCAGAGGCGTCTATGCGCCTGCGGTAAACTAAGCCTTGATTCTAGTGTCATTAGTAGAGAACACTCAGAAAGGAGCCGTTTTTCGATGTCTCATACCGTTAAAATCTATGACACCTGCATTGGATGCACCCAATGCGTTCGCGCTTGCCCAACGGACGTCCTAGAGATGGTTCCCTGGGATGGCTGTAAAGCTCAACAGATTGCCTCATCTCCTCGGACTGAAGATTGTGTAGGTTGCAAGCGGTGCGAAACTGCCTGTCCTACCGACTTTTTGAGCATCCGAGTTTATTTGAGCAATGCTGAAACGACTCGCAGCATGGGCTTGGCATACTAACAAGCTGGCTTGAAAACACTTTTTATCATTCCGATTCCAAGGCATTGAGGGGGCAAATTGCTCCCTCTTTTTTGCGGAATAAGAGCGCGATCGCCCGTAACCAATACAATGTTGTTGACCTTGACGTTCCTGGGATAGCCCAGTAGCTTTTTAGTTTAAGTGTGAACAGGAGTGTTGTGATATATGTGCGGAATCGTTGGCTATATTGGCACTCAAGCGGCGACAGAAATTTTGCTGGCAGGCTTGGAAAAACTGGAGTATCGGGGCTACGATTCTGCCGGTATCGCCACAGTCTTGGAAGGTGATATCCATTGCGTGCGGGCAAAGGGCAAACTCTACAACCTGCGCGAAAAGCTACAACGAGAAGTTAATCCGGCGACGATTGGCATTGGACACACCCGTTGGGCGACTCACGGCAAGCCAGAAGAATACAACGCCCATCCCCACACAGATACGGCGAAGCGAATCGCGGTAGTCCAAAACGGGATTATTGAAAATTATCGGGAATTGCGAGAAGAACTCAAAGCCAAGGGACACGAGTTTCGCTCAGAGACGGATACCGAGGTGATTCCCCACTTAATCGCCGAATTAATGGCACAGCAAGCGCAGCAGGCGGCGGCGACAGCTCAACCGTTTCCGTTTTTAGAGGCGGTGCGGCTGGCGGTGACGAAAACCGGGACGGATACGGAGTTAATCCCCCAGTTAATTGCGGAACTAATTGGACAGCAAGTCAACAACTCAGGTTCTACGCCTCAGCAGGCTCCGTTTTTAGAGGCAGTGCGGCAAGCAGTAACGAAGGCGGGGACAGATACAGAGGCAATCCCGCAATTAATGGCTGAAGTGATGACACAGCAGGTACACAACTCAGCGGCGACAAGTCAGCATTCTTCCTTTTTAGAAGCGGTACGGCAGGCGGTGAATAAACTGGAGGGAGCGTTTGCGATCGCAGTTATCTGTGCTGACTATCCCGATGAATTGATTGTGGCACGGCAACAAGCTCCCCTCACCATTGGTTTCGGTCAAGGAGAGTTTTTCTGCGCCTCTGATACTCCGGCCCTGGTTCCCCACACTCGTGCCGTCCTGACCCTGGAAAATGGTGAATTGGCAAGAATGACCCCGATTGGCGTTGAGGTGTACAATTTCGCAGGCGATAGGCTGAAGAAAAGTCCCCGGACGCTGAGTTGGAATCCCGTACAGGTGGAAAAACAGGGATTCAAACACTTTATGCTCAAGGAAATTTACGAGCAACCGGGAGTGGTTCGCGCTTGTTTAGAAGCTTACCTGAACGCAGATTGGAACGCCGACTCTCGTCAATCTCCCATTAAACTGAATTTACCAGCGTCACTGTACGAGAATTTAGAACACATTCAAATTCTTGCCTGCGGTACCAGTTGGCACGCCGGACTGGTGGGTAAATACCTGCTGGAACAGTTAGCGGGAATTCCCACCATCGTGCAGTATGCCTCTGAGTTTCGCTATGCACCCGCGCCTCTCACTGCCAATACGCTGACCATTGGTGTTACCCAATCTGGAGAAACAGCGGATACGCTGGCGGCTTTGGCAATGGAATCCCAGCGTCGTGCCACTCAGCCGTCCCAATTTCAGACGCGATTGCTAGGGATTACCAATCGTCCAGAAAGCACTTTGGGGACGATGGTGCCCCAGATTATCGAAACCCATGCGGGAATTGAAATTGGAGTAGCGGCGACAAAAACCTTTGTTGCCCAGCTGATGGCGTTTTACTGTTTGGCGCTGGATTTAGCTTATCGGCGTCAGACGGTATCGGCAATTCGGTTAGAGCAAATTTTAATTGGCTTACGACAGTTGCCAGCGCAGATTGAACTAATTTTAGAAAGTCAGGAGCGTTATATTGAGCATCTGACTCACGATTTTGCCGAAACAAAAGATTTTATCTTTTTAGGACGGGGGATTAATTTCCCGATTGCCTTGGAAGGGGCGCTGAAACTGAAAGAAATCAGCTATATCCACGCCGAAGGTTATCCGGCTGGAGAGATGAAACACGGCCCGATTGCACTGCTGGATGCGAAAGTTCCGGTAGTAGCGATCGCCATGCCGGGGACTGTTTACGAAAAAGTCCTCTCAAATGCTCAGGAAGCAAAAGCGCGGGATTCCCGCTTAATTGGTGTGACGCCGATGAACGACCCAGAAGCAGCGGAAACGTTTGATGATTTGTTGCCCGTTCCTGCTGTGGAAGAGTTGCTTTCTCCCATCCTCACAGTAATTCCGTTGCAACTGTTGGCTTATCACATTGCAGCGCTTCGCGGCTTAGATGTAGATCAGCCTCGGAATTTGGCAAAATCGGTAACAGTGGAATAAGCGGCTAGAGCGCGCTCATTTTTTTATTAGGAACCGCAAAGACGCTTAGTACACGAAAGGAAAAAAGAAGAGTTCATCAATTAAATAGGATTGCTATATATAGCAATCCTTTCACTTTTAAGAATTGCAAAATCCTGGCTTCTCTTTATCTGCGTCCTAAAGCGGTTTACTTTTTTACAACTCAAATAGGACTGCTGTACTTGCATACGTTGATAACTTCATCGAATTATGAATAGTTACAAGCAACAGGTAATTGAATTTTACAATAGTAGAACTGCCTACGATTTCGAGGAAGGAACACGCCATCCACTTGAAGCCAATCTCCTACTTGAATCTGTCCCCATTCAGAAGGGGGATAAAATCCTTGATGTTGCTACTGGAACGGGTTTAGTAGCGATTCCCGCCGCTCAAAAAGTAGGTTCAGAAGGCAATATCATTGGCATAGATATGTCTCCAGGAATGCTCCATCAAGCTAGAGTTAAAGTTGAAGCAGCTTGCTTACAAAACATCGAGTTGATTGAGGCAGATGCAGAATCAATCAACTTTAATGATGGTAGTTTTGAGGCTATCTTTTGCTGCGAGGCAATTGTACTTTTTACTGATATTCCTGCTAGTTTGAAAAAGTGGTATCGCTTCCTGAAAACAGGAGGATTTGTAGCATTTACCTGTCCTCCTGAAACGGCTTATCTGGGAGATGTTTACAGGACTATCTGCGCTAGAGTATTGGGCATATCGCTGCCACACATCCTCGAAACACTCGGTACTCCAGAAAAGTGTCGGAATTTGCTACAACAGGCAGGTTTTAGAGATATCGAAATCAAAATTGAGCCGTCTGGACGGTATCGCAATATAAGAAATGACGAACTATCCTCGAAGAGAATTAATTTAAGTTTTAAAGGCAATCCGTTGTTGACCGAACTATCACCGGAACAATTAGAGCGGTTTCAAGTTGAGTACAGAGCAGAAATTGATAAACTAGCAACCGAGAAAGGTGTCTGGGAAGACACCACAAAGTTTTTTGTTCGAGGTAGAAAATGAGTTGCTGAGTGATTGAAGGAAGACCAGGAAATACCCTAACGCATGACTGCGGCGCTACTACCTTTGTGCAACTGCTGACTGACCTCAAGTGCTTCCTGTCTTGCCCATTTGTCTGCGGCAATGATGTCATCGAGAGTAGGAGTTGGGCGGTTTTGGGAAGTAAAGCGATCGCAAACTGATTCGATGCAACGGGGAATATCCAAAAATTGAATTTTTTCTTCTAAAAATAGCGCCACTGCCTGTTCGTTCGCCGCATTCAAAACAGCAGGCATCGAACCGCCTGCACGACCCGCCGCATAAGCCAATTGCATACAAGGATACTTCTCGTGGTCGGGTTCTTTGAAAGTGAGATTCCCAGCTTTCACCAAATCTAGCGGTTCCCAGTCGGTATAAATTCGCTCAGGCCAGGATAAAGCATAGAGTAGCGGTAAACGCATATCAGGCCAACCCAACTGAGCTAAGACTGACGTATCTTGCAACTCAATCAGCGAGTGAATAATGCTTTGGGGATGGATGACAATCTCGATGCCATCGTAATCCATGCCAAAAAGGAAGTGCGCCTCAATCACTTCCAGCCCCTTATTCATCAACGTAGCGGAGTCAATGGTGATTTTGCGACCCATCGACCAATTGGGATGCTTCAGGGCGTCTGCAACCGTGACTGAGGCTAATTTCTCGACTGGCAAATCTCGGAAGGAACCGCCAGAAGCCGTGAGCAGAATCCGTCGCAAGCCGCCTTTGGGGACGCCTTGGAGACACTGAAAAATTGCAGAATGCTCAGAGTCCGCTGGCAACAGCTTCACGCCGTGTTTCTCTACCAGCGGCAGCACTACGGGAGCACCCGCAATCAAAGTTTCCTTATTCGCTAAAGCAATATCTTTCCCGGCTTCAATCGCGGCAATGGTCGGTAATAACCCCGCACAGCCCACAATTCCGGTGACGACAGTTTCCGCATTCCCGTAGCGGGCGACTTCAACGACCCCAGTTTCCCCACTTAACAGGATTGGTTGGGGGTCGAGGTCTGCGATCGCTTCTTTCAGTTGAGACAATTTGTCTTCTTGACAGATAGCGGCTATTTCCGGTTGGAACTGCCGAATCTGTGCGGCAAGCATTGGCACGTTGCGCCCTGCTGCCAACCCCACGATTTTGAACTTTTCCGGGTTTTGAGCCACAATATCTAGCGTCTGAGTCCCGATAGAGCCAGTGGAGCCAAGGAGAGTAATCGCTTTCACAATCATTTAAGGATTCAGGGGCAATTCCACTATAAATTGCTTGGGGTTCATCCTTAACATCTCATCTGAGCGGATTGATAAAGATCGGGGTATTATTACTGACCATAAGCCCTCAATCGTGGGCTGGATGAGTGTCAATCAATAAGATTGGGAAGATCAACTGAGTGGGGCATCTATGCAAAAATACGCTGCAACTGTGGAAACCACTGCTGTTGAAAAAAAGGAGATATGGGCGAATGGGTTCGTCTTTGCAACGGCAATGTGGCTAAGCAGCCGACTCATCATTGCGATCGCAATGATGGCGATCGCGCCTGCACTTCCAAGTCCCTCAAACATAATGCCTACATCTGGCTGGGGAGTTTTTGAGGGCTGGGATAGCATTCATTATCGAGCGATCGCTGTCTCTGGTTACGAATACGCGAATGACGGACAAGGACATAATGTTGCTTTTTTCCCCGTTTTCCCTTTACTCATCCGGGGAGTGATGACCCTCGGCTTGCCGTTTGAAGTCGCAGGCACGCTCGTAAATAATTTGGCATTATTAGGAGCGATCGCTCTTGTATACTTTTGGGTCGAAGAACGTCATGGTAGAAGTGCTGCACGGTGGGCAAGTGCCGTATTAGCTTGGTGTCCCTTTTCCCTCTTTGGAACCGTAATTTACACAGAAGGGCTATTTTTATTCTTCAGCACTGCGGCTTTACGAGCCTTTGATAAACGCCAATATGCCTGGTTATCCCTGTGCGGTGCATTAGCAACTGCCACCCGTCCCACCGGAATTGCCCTCATCCCCGCCTTTCTGATTGCAGCGTGGAAAGAACGCAGACCTCTTATCGCCTACGTTGCCAGTCTAGCGACTGCGGGAGGGTTGCTTCTATTTAGTTTGTATTGCTGGATTCGATTTGCAGACCCTTTCGCGTTTATTCAAGCACAGCGAGGATGGCGACCTTCAGTTGGTTTCGATTGGCAGGGTTGGTGGAAAATGCTGATGCAAATTTCGATTGGTACAGCAAATTGGAAGTATGGCGGGATTAAAGATCCTTGGCATCCGCTACTGTTTTTAATCCTTGTCGGCTGTGCCTATTTGCTGTGGCGATTCCGTCAAAAATTAGGTTCGGTTAAAGTCGGATACGGCTTTTGTGTTTTATGGTTAATTTTGTGGTTACAAGCAGGCGATCCGTTGATTAATACGGTTTCGTTAGTAGGGGGTGGCTACTTGTTATGGCACTTCCGGAATCAACTCAGTTTAGTGACCGTAATTTATGGCTTTTGCGGCTTGGGGTTAATTTTGTCCTCCGGAGGAACTTGGTCGATTGGGCGGATTGCTTACGGCATTGTGTCACTTGCGATCGCGCTTGGCTTATTACTTTCCCATCACCCGCGTTGGGGATATGCCACAATCGGCTTCTTTACCGTTTTACTTGTTCCGCTATCGATTCGATTTGCCCAACACCTTTGGGCAGGATAAGAAAAAACCAAAAGGCAAAAGGAGGGGGGAAATCTTCGCCCTTACAAATGCGATCGTCCAGCTATTAAATTTCCCTAAAATGCTGTGATTTTTGCACTATCAAAATCAAATCAACTTTCACTAAACGAAGTTTTACAAGAACCGCGACCAGTATGCTAAATTCACAATAAACTAATCCGATGGCTTTATATAGCAATCCTGAAAATTTGCGATCTTCTGTAGAGATGCGATTAATCGCGTCTCTATTAAGGCGAATATTGGCGTACAACTCAAATAAAGTTGCTATATATCTCTAATTTTCATTCTAGGTTATTTTTGATTAATATTTGATTCAAAATATGGAAAACTCATTACGAAACAAAAAGCTTCTAGCGTTTAAAGTTTTTAGGTATGTAATATTTTATCCCTTCGACTTACTTTTAATTTCAATTTTTTTAACGGTTAATTCCTTCTATCAGCTAACCAAAATCAAAGTAAATAATGAAAACTATATAATTAACCTTTATAAATATTTGATTAATTCACCTTCTTTAGATGAAGAAGTTCAATTTTATTTAGAAAAGCTAGATTCCGGTGAAATAACACGGACATCATTAGTCTTTTCATTTTTGATGATTCCTGCTGAAACTGAAAGAAAGTTATTCAAAACGAATGGAATTCTTTCCCACCATTTAGCGCGTTTAACCCTTGTCCGAGAACACCTTCCTCCTGCTAAGGTCATATTGGATCTTGGGGGTGCTGCTGGTCATCTCATAGAAGGAAGCTTACTAGCGATGGGGTATCCTTCTATTCCCGATCGAGTCCACATTATTGATTTGCCTCCTGAACAAAGAATGTTCGGTTCCGCTATCCTATCTACAAATGAAGTAACAACGCCTCAAGGCACTAAAGTAACTTATTATTATCAATCCATGACGGATTTATCTAATTTTGAAAATGAAATAATTGATTTGGTTTGGTCAGGGCAAAGTATTGAACACATTACAGAAAATGAAGCTGAAAAAGTATTTATGGAAGTTCATCGTGTCCTAAAACCGGGAGGTTATTTTTGTTTAGATACTCCCAATCGAAAACTTACTCGTTTACAAGTTAGAATGGGCTTTGTTCATCCGGAACATAAAATAGAATACTGCCCAGAAGATTTAATTAACGACATAGAAAAATTTGGATTTAAAGTCGTAGATAAAAAGGCTGTCTCCCCGATGCCTTTTAGTTTAAGAAGGGGAAGATTTAGTCGCCTAGAACTGATTGATGCAGTTGGACTGAGTGAATCTGCTGATGAAGGATATTCTATTTATTTAAAGTGTCAAAAAATTTAGCGTCTAACTAAGGATATGATTTCTATTTAAAATGTCAAAAAATTCAGCTTTTCACTTTTAGGTTGGGTTTAGATTAGGACGTAAAGTAACCAGCAATCGCTAATTCTCTGCGTTCTCTGCGGGAAAAATATCTTATGAAAGAAACACGAATCAAGCCGAGTGCCCTGTCATTGATGATTGGCACAAGTGCCGTAATATTATTCGCGTGCAGTAGCCTACGACACTCCATGTTTCAATCGGGGGCTTATGACTTGGGAATTTATGACCAAGTGGTTTATTTAATGAGTCAGGGACAGCCGCCAATTTCTTCGATTCTTGGCTTTCATCACATGGGAAACCATGCTGCTTGGGCAGTTTATCTATTGTCTTTCCTGTACAAAATTTATCCCAATGTTCATTGGTTGTTAGTAGTACAAGCCATCGCTTTGTCTTTAGGTGCTTTACCAATGTGGCACCTAGCGCGTCAAGCGGGGTTGAAAGAATCGCAAGCAATCACAATATCAGCAGTCTACTTGCTTTACCCGCTGATTTTTAATGCAAATTTATTTGAATTCCATCCAGAAGTGATGGCGGTTCCCGCATTTTTAGCAGCGGTATGGTGTGCTAGACAAAATCGAATTGGCTGGTTTTGTGTCAGTATTATTTTTATTTTGGGGTGTAAAGCTGTTTTATCCCTTACTGTCACAGCAATGGGGATTTGGCTGCTGATGTTTGAGAAGCGGCGTTTATGTGGTGCATTTGCTCTTTCTGCTGGTATCGCTTGGTTCCTAATTGCAACTCAGCTAATTATTCCATCTTTCAGCGGTAGCGAAGTAGCTGCCGTTTCACGTTACAGCTATCTCGGTAACTCAGTTCTAGATATTGCTAGAAATCTCCTGTTTAAGCCTGAGTTGATATTGGGAAGAATTTTCTCATTTAAGACACTCGAATATCTGGCACTGTTGGTTTTGCCAGTAATTTGGGGACTTTCTCCCCGACACATGACTCCTCTAGTAAGTGCGATTCCCGCGTTGGCGTTAAACATTCTTTCCGACAAACCACACCAACGGGATTTACTCCACCAATATTCTTTGCCAATTCTGCCTTTTTTGATGCTGGCTGTCATTTCCAGCCTTGCCGCAAATCGAAGTTGGTTGCGAGACAAACGGGCAATAATCGTATGGTCGATAGTGGCTTTCTTAGCATTAGGAAAGTATGGCTATTTTTGGTCGAAATATCAAAATTCTGTTGATACTTGGCAAGCAGCGCGAGAAGCGATCGCTCAAGTTCAAACGAAAGGCGGTGTGTTAACCACCAATCGGATTGCACCTCATTTAACTCACCGCCAGACGATCAAATTAGTGGACGATCTGAGTCCGCTCCCTGCCGATCTATCTCCTTTTGAGTATATATTGCTCAATGTGCGTTATCCAGGCGGTGCTGGCGGGACTGGTAGCCAAGAGTTCGCTGCCAAGCTGGCAAATCAACTAAAAAATACCCCAGGATTTCAATTAACCTATCAACGTGATGATGTTTATTTGTTTAGGAAAAAGTCTTAATAAAAATGAATATGATTGTAGGAGTTGAAAATGTCATATCCACAAGCACCTTGGACACTCCAGGGTTACGCGCTACAAACCCTGCACTTGATAGATGTTGAGCGATCGCGTCCCTTCATCCCTCCAGAGTTAGAAATCGTCTCAGTTTTTCCTGGAAAAACCCTAGGCGGGGTTTATCTTTCCTACTACGGATCGGGTTCCGTGTTGGAGTATAGCGAGTTAATTGTTATCCCAGCGATGGTCAAATATGAAGACAAGTTCGGCGGTTGGGTGTCCCACATCTATGTAGATAATGCCGATTCTGTTGCTGGTGGGAGAAGAATCTGGGGTTTACCGAAGGAACTTGCTGAGTTTACCTGGGAAAAAGGCGATCGCGCTGGTGTCACCGTCCGTCAAGGCGATCGGTTACTATGCAGTCTCAGCTACACAGACGGCCTATTGCCCATCTCTACATGGTGGCGACAGCCATTAATCGGAACTGCGTTTAGTAGCCAAAATTACGATTTGCTTTTCTTCAAAAGTCAGCTTGAATCTCAACTAAAGGCAATGAGTGGCAAGCTAGAAATCCCAGCAGAAAGCCCTTTTTCCCAGTTGAACTTAGGTCAGCCTTTACTAACTGTTTACTGCGACGAGATGAATTTAGTAGTCGGTGCGCCAGAAGCAGTAGGCACAACAGTAACAGCCAGGGAAGTTGAATTTAGCTACCCTTAAAAACTAAACTTCTTGCGAAACTTGCTGTAGCTCACACATTACAACTTGGAGCTACACAAACGAATCGGCCTCTCGGAATTCATCTGGGCTAAAATTCCAAAGTCTCAAAGCTTCAAGTCCATTTTGATGGACTTGAGCTGTTACCCCGGAATTTGAATTTCGAGTAGGCTACCGGATTTGTGCAAAATATCAGTAAAAAAACCCGCTAATTGCTTAACAACATAGCGGGGGTATAAAGGAGGAATTCAACAGGAAATTAAATATTCTTTCTAGATGTCAGAACCCCCAGCAGCCTCAGCACCCATCGGTAGCACCGCACCGCGTAGAAAATCGATTTGGTGCTGGAAGTCCATTCCTTCAATTTTTGCTAGCAAGTCTTTTCCAGCTTGGGAAAGTTCATAGTTAGGAGGCATCGGAATAATGGTACCACTATCCATTCCTTGCGCTAAAAAGTACCAAAACGCTAGTTTGGTTTCTGGACTCAGAGAACCATATTCGCGGCTAATTTGTGTATTCGCTTTAGAAGCAATGTCACGCTGAACTTGCAGCTGTTCTTCATGGGATAGTTCCTTAACTTGATTGAACAATCCCTGAGCAATCTCAGAACCAGAAGCACCTGGAGCGGCTGGTGTAACAGATTTACCCATCTTGGTGTACACAAACCACAGCACGGCAAGCTGCTGGTCTACATCCATGCCTTGAAAAGCTTGTTTACCTTGATCGTATGCGTGTAAAGTGCCTGATGTCATACTTAACCCTCCGGAAAATTAATAATTGCTTTGTCTCTTTTGTTCAAGAAACAGGTTTTCACTTACTTAAAGAAAATTAACGAATAAATCATGGAAGTTTAACCCCGCTAGAGACAGATATGATCCCCATTAGAAATCCATCAATAAGGTGGCAAAGATATCACAAGATTTCTAACTAAAGGAAGACGTAAGCAGAGAAGTCGTCATTCGCTATTAAGTAGCCGGATGGAATAAACTTGGAGATTTTCGCAGGTTGGGAAAACACCAGGAAACTCAACGCTGAAATTCTTTTTCAGCATTTATTGCAAAAATTAATTGGGTTTGCCCTGAGTACAGCCGTTATGAATAATTTGGATGAAATTATTACTCGCGATCCGCAAGATTTTATAAATGCCATCCTGCGGATTTTTACGAGCCAACTTATTTAAGAACTGGGGATTTCATCCAGCCGAAGCAATCAAACCTTCCATCGCGTGTTGCAAATCTTTAGTCAAATCAGTTACTGCAAGTCTCGCACCGTGGCGATTTGCCTGATAGACTGGGTAGCGTTCTGAAACCGAGATGGGTTGCCCTACACTCATCTCTACCCGTTGCTTACCTAATCGAGGACGCTGGAAGGGATTGCTGCCTTTGATTCGAGTTACCATATCCCATAAAAGTAAGGTAGTCTCGGCAAAACGCTCTACGGTTGGTTTTTCTAGAACATATTGTCCAGTTACGGCTACAAAAGTTTCTACCAACCGCATATGCCATATCCGAAGGCTGGCTTCCTCAGCAATTCGATTCGCCAATCCGCGTTCTAGGGGAGACAGCGCTTTAATATTCTTCAGGTCTTCCCGATAGATATAATTCCAGCCAGCCGCCTCTAGACGACGACAACGGTCAATTACGCTTCCCTTGGATGGCAGGTTAAAATACTCCTCTGCCACTTTTAACGCCACATTCAGTAGTGCTTGAAGTCGAATCGCCAAAGCTTCATTCGCATTGCTGGGCGATGCTTCTACAGTCGGCAAATTTTGATGATAAAACCGAGTGTAAAACTCCTCCATTACAGACAGTAAATGTTCGCCTAAACGACACAGTCGCTGATAGAGAGAAGCTTGAAAAGGTTGCAGGTTAGCAGATGGATTTAAACTTTCACCCTGTAATTCGCCTTTCAATTCACCCTTCAACTTTCCTTCTGGCAAACCGCTCGCTACTTCCAATTCGCCTAAAAGCTTTTCTATCTCTTTCCAGGGAGCTTCGACGTAACGGTATTTAATCCCCACTGGCACAATTAAAACTTGCTCCCCTCGTCCAGCCTTCTGCAAATCTTCAGCACACCAAAAGCCTAATTGTGCGATTCCGGGTTCTAGAGGGCTGATAATCTCATTGTGACCATTGGTGGCTCCTTCTGGGGAAGCGGTTATCGGAAACCGAGCGTTGGCAAATAGGTCACGAGCCGAACGCAATCCCGTCCAGTCTGCCTTACCGCGATGGATAGGGGTACCACCTAAGCGAGAATAGAGCCAGCCCATGTGCGCTCCCGCCCATAAAGGAATCCCTCGGTCATAAAGAAAGTGGGCATGAATCGGGTGCTGTAGTGAGATACCCTTTTCTCGTGCCAGCCGCGGTACTAATTTCCAAAGCAGATAGCTCATGCACAGCGGATCTTCAACTCTGGGATGGCGAAATGCCATCATAAAGCGGATCTTCCCATCCTGAAATTGGCGATATAAATCGACTAAAATCTCAACGTTTTCTGCTTGAATTTGGGTAATCGCTGTTTGGGAACGTATGCAGCCAGGTAGCACTTGTTGGGCGGCTCGTAAAACCAGGGGGTTGAGCGCCGGTGGAATAAATTCTAGAGGAGGCTGAGCCGCACTCATTAAATCGGGCAAAGTGGTTTTCTTGTGAACTTGTGGACATTCTAGACTTAACTGAGATATCGATTATCCAATCTGTAGAGGGAACCAGCGATGCGACTGTCACAAATGTTTTTTGTCACTCTGCGGGAAGAACCGGCGGAAGCGGAAATCCCCAGCCATAAATTACTGCTCCGTGCAGGCTACATTCGTCGCATCGGGAGCGGTATCTACGCCTATTTACCCTTCATGTGGCGGGTGTTGCAAAAAATCTCTCAGATTGTGCGGGAAGAGATGAATGCAACCGGCGCACAAGAGTGTCTACTCCCGCAACTACAACCCGCTGAATTGTGGCAGCAGTCGGGGCGCTGGGATACTTATACCAAAGCTGAAGGGATCATGTTCGCCCTGACAGACCGCCGAGAGCAGGAACTGGGGCTGGGGCCAACGCATGAGGAAGTGATTACAGCGATCGCTCGTGATATGATTCGCTCCTACCGCCAGTTGCCTCTGCACCTCTACCAAATTCAAACTAAGTTTCGGGATGAAATTCGCCCCAGATTTGGTTTGATGCGAGGACGGGAATTCATCATGAAGGATGGCTATTCGTTCCACGTCGATGAAGAAAGCTTGAAAAAAACTTATCAGGATATGCACCATGCTTACAGCAAGATGTTAAGCCGGACGGGTTTAGCTTTCCGTGCTGTAGAAGCTGATTCAGGTGCGATTGGGGGGTCTGGTTCTCAAGAATTTATGGTACTGGCTGAAGCTGGGGAAGATGAAGTTCTCTACACCGAAGATGGCAAGTACGCCGCCAATGTGGAAAAAGCGGTTTCTTTACCTGCTGACATCGAACCATCTCCGTTTAAGACTTATGAGAAGCGGAAGACGCCGGACGCCGATACCATTGATAAACTCTGTAGATTCCTCAAGTGTTCGCCGACTCAAGTGGTGAAAAACGTCCTCTACCAGGCAGTTTATGACAACGGCTTGACGGTGCTGGTACTGATTAGTATCCGAGGCGACCAAGAAGTTAATGAAGTAAAGTTGCACAATGCTCTGACAAAATTGGCACCGGAATATCAAGCCAAAACGGTGCTATCTGTAGAGGTTCCAGCGGCGGCGCTTCAGCAACTATGGGCGACGAGACCTCTACCTTTGGGCTATATCGCTCCCGACATTGCAGACGATTACATCTGTTCGGCGAAAAATTTAGCTCCCCGGTTTTTGCGGTTTGTCGATAAAACTGCGGTCGAGCTAAAAAACTTCGTCACAGGTTCTAACGACTTGGAATACCATGTTGTCGGTGCTAATTGGGGCGAGCAGTTTAAGTTACCAGAAGGGGTCGTAGATATCCGCAAGGCACGACCGGGCGATCGCGCAACTCACGATCCCGCTCAAACACTCCGTACTGCCCGTGGCATTGAAGTGGGGCACATTTTCCAGCTAGGTAACAAGTATTCTCAAGCAATGGGAGCCACTTACACCAGCGAACAAGGTGAGGAAATTCCCCTAATAATGGGTTGTTATGGTCTTGGAGTTTCGCGGTTAGCCCAGGCAGCCGTAGAACAATCTTATGACAAAGATGGAATTAGCTGGCCTGTTGCGATCGCGCCCTATCACGTCATCATCTCAGTTCCCAATACCAGCGACGCCCAACAAGTGGAAGTTGCCGAAAAACTATACACCCAGTTGAATCAAGCAGGAATCGAAACGCTTTTAGATGATCGCGATGAACGAGCGGGAGTAAAGTTCAAAGATGCCGATTTAATTGGCATACCCTATCGCATCGTAACCGGGCGATCGCTCAATAGCGGTAAAGTGGAAGTTGTCGAACGGGCGACTCGCAAATCCCAGGAAATTCCTGTGGAGGAAGTCGCGACCACTTTAAAGCAGCGGATTGATGCTGCTTTAAATCAATAACAATTCACCCCAAAGGCACAAAGACACGAGGTTCTCATTCTGTGTCTTTGTGCCTTTACGCTTCAAAAAACTTTTGGACGAGCATTTGATGCCAAGGCGCTTTTATCACTTTTATCACTCCTAAAAACTTTGCGTCTGTGCGCGAAATTTCAGAAAATCGCGTCATTGTGCGCCAGAAAATTTAAGCGAGAACTATGGAATTTATAGCAATTTTTCTATCTGGTTTGCTTGCTCTCGTTTCCCCCGCAAATTTAGCCATCGACCGCATCGCTGAAAATGCCATTCGTTCCCAGTTTGGTAAAGTGGAGCAGTTGCAAGTCCGCGTTGACAATGCTCCAAATTTCCAAATTGTGCAAGGAAAAGTTGAGCGAGTGCGGATTGGGGGGCGAGGGTTGTGGGTAACGCCAGAATTCCGGATTGCAGAGCTGGAAATGGAAACCGACCCCATTAACCTGGATGTGGCGCGTCTCCGGCAGAAGAGAGTGCGACCGACCGAATTGTTGAAGGAACCTTTACAAGCTGGGGTACGTTTGGTGATTACCCAGCAAGACATCAATCAAGCTTTACAGTCACCCGCCGTCAGCGCTCAATTGCGTAAACTGGGAAGCCGCATTCTTGGCAGCAACGCTGATATGCTGGTTCAGCGCTATGAGTTTGTCAATCCTCAAGTGGAATTTCTGGGAGATAACCGGCTGCGTTTCCAGTTGGAATTGCAGGAGCCGGGAAATGCAGATAAACTGGTTGTCTCGGTGGAATCAGGGCTGGGTATCGTGGCTGAGCATCAGTTGCAATTAATCGAGCCAAATGTCTTAGTCAATGGGATGCCAGTGCCGCCCCTCTTGCTTGCGTCCTTCGTGTCCGGTCTCAATAGCCGCTTAGATCTCCGCACCTTGGAAGATAGAGGGATTGCTGCCCGACTCCTAAAATTAGATTTAAATCAGGAACAACTAGAGTTAGCTGCATTTGTCAGAGTAGAAAAGCCAGACACCGCTTCTGCATCTACACCGCGTTAGAATTATCCGGAGCAGCGCTCGTCTTCACTGTATTCCTCAACAAAACCTCCTCACCAGCATCCAAATAAATTTTAAGGAGGGAAATTGATATGAAAATTCAACAACCAGGCCGTCGAATCGGGATTGGCATCGCCGTTAGTGTTTTGGCGATGGCTTTGGCGGCTTGTAGCCCAGGGGAACAACAGGCAGCAAATAGAGACTCTTCACCAACACCGTCAGTTTCTACGGCTATCCAACCGACTACTTCGCCTCAGGCGTCTGTGCAGCCATCTGTGCAACCCTCTGTGCAGCCGTCCGCTCAGCAACTATCTAGTCAGAAGACGGTTCAAGTCTACTGGCTCAAGAGTAGTGGTAGCAAGATTGAGGTGGTGTCCGCTCCGGTCAAAATACAGGCAGGAGTTAAGTCTGAGAACATTCTAGAAGGTGCGTTCAATCGTTTGTTGGCAGGCCCGAACGATCCGGCTTACAGCAGCACCATTCCCAAGGGAACGCAGCTACGAAATCTGGATGTTCGGGAGGATGGTGTTCACGTAGATTTGTCCCAAGAATTTACTGCTGGTGGCGGTAGTGCCTCGATGACAGGTCGCGTGGCGCAAATCCTCTATACAGCCACCAGTATCAATCCCAATACCAATGTTTGGATTGATGTAGAGGGAAAAAGGTTGGAAGTTTTGGGCGGTGAAGGGTTGGAACTCAATCAGCCTCTGACTCGCCAAAACTTTGAGAAAAATTTTGATTTATAGGGCTTTGTTTACTTTCTCGCGCTTAAGCTAAAGTCACGGAAGTGACGGGCTTGCTGTTCAATCCGAGCGGCAAGGCGATCGCAAACTAAGTTACATAATTCAAAAATCAACTCATCTTCCACTTTGTAATAAGCCGATGTCCCTTCGCTGCGGCGACTCAGGATACCGGCTTGCAGCATCACTTTTAAATGCTTAGAAACGTTAGCCTGACTGGTTTGTGTTGCCTCAACCAATTCTTGTACGCATTTCTCGTCGTCGCGCAGGAAGTTCAAAATCCGCAACCGCATTGGTTCGCTCAAGATGCTGAAATACTCTGCAAGTTGTTGTACAACTTCTGGTGGTACAGACAAAGCTTGTCGCATGAGACTAACCAGAAATGATAGTTCATCCTGATTATATATGATGTTTTTTGGTTAATAACTATTTAGTAATTGTTAAATTTCTTTTGTTGATTAATATTGTAAATCGGGTAACTTTAGATACGATTTCTTAAAGGAAACTTCGTAGAATTAAATAATGGAAATATGCGTATTTAGCAAAATTAATCGATATTTCCATTATTTAGAAGGAATTTTTTAGACAATTAAATTATACAAAAAAGCTTACTCCAAAAATAGAAAAATTTTGGAAATAAACTTTTTGGACGATTCATGGCAGATGCCTCCGCGCAACGTTTACAAACGCTAAAGTTATTCGGGGTTAATCCGCATCAGCGGTTGACCATACTCAACAGGTTCGCCGTTTTGAACCAAAACTTCTATCACCGTACCGGACACCTCGGCTTCAATTTCATTCATCAGCTTCATTGCCTCAATGATGCAGACGGTTTGTCCGGTACGGATGCGATCGCCCACTTCCACAAATGGAGAATCATCCGGTGAGGGAGCGCGATAAAACGTCCCCACCATCGGTGATTTGACATCTTCGAGTCTTCTATCAATGGGAGAACCAGCAGCGGTCGGCGGGGCAGTTCGTGGCACCGCCTCTAAGTTCGGGCTGGACGGCATGGACGGAGATGCCTGGGAGGGGGGAGCCGAGACTTCGGGACTCCCACTCCCTGCCAGGGCGGGTGGCAAGACCGGCAAACCCCCGCGCGGATCTTTCCGCACGGTGAGTTCAAAATCAGCGCTTTTGAGTGTCAACTCTGTAATATCGGTTTGCGCGATCGCTGCCAGCAGTTCACGGAGATCGTTGAAGTCTATGGACATGAGAAAAAGGATGTCAGTAGTCAGGGATTAATTGTTGCTTGGTAGAGACAAGAGTAAATCTCGTCTCAAGGTCAGTGTCAGTTGTTGGTTGTTGGTTGTTTCTTCTGTACCGCTGACCCCTGACCACTGACTAAAAACTTTTGCATTATTCTCGACCCAGGTAGGTATCGGTACGGGTATCAATCTTGATCCGCTCTCCCACCGTGATAAACAGGGGAACCATCACCTGGGCACCTGTTTCCACGATTGCGGGTTTCGAGCCGCCAGTGGCGGTATCGCCTTTGAGACCGGGATCGGTTTGCGTCACTTCCAGCACTACGGAGTTGGGCAGTTCCACTTCCATGATCTGCTCGCCCCAGCTGATGACGTTCACTTCCATTCCTTCCTTAAGGTACTTTACGCGATCGCCAATCTGAACCGCATTCAGGCTTGCTTCTTCATAGGTTTCCATGTCCATAAACACGAACTGGTCGCCTTCTTTGTAGGTATGCTGCATCGTGCGCTTTTCCAGATTTGCCTGGGGCACCGTTTCTGCGGCTCGGAAGGTTCGTTCCACAACGGAGCCTGACTGCACATTTTTTAGCTTAGTGCGGACAAACGCAGCTCCTTTCCCTGGCTTAACGTGGAGAAATTCTACTACCCGCCACACAGCTCCATCTAATTCAATGGTGACGCCAGTTCTAAAGTCGTTACTCGAAATCATGAATCTTTATCTAGGGGAGAACAATCGGCACCTCATTTTACCGCGAGCGGAGGTTCTTCCTATTACTCGTAGATCGATCGGCTGCGTCTAATGTCGCTGGGTCGGGACACCCGTGTGGCAAGATTAAAAATGGAGTTTTTGGTAAGCGTGAAAGCTTCAACCGCAGTCGGGAAAGCAGCATGCAGGAATTAATTTATGCTTGATTCAAACCGTTCCACGCTCGATTGGTTCAAACGCTTGGCTTTAACAGGCGTCTTAGTAGTGCTGATGATGACACTCTCAGCAGGACTCAGCGCTGCTTGGTGGGATTCTGGCAAAACTGCCCGTGATAGTGGATTGCCATCGGGAAATGCCATCACAGATGGTAAAGCTTTGTTACGGTATGCCCTACCCATTGACAATCAAGCAGTGCGGGAAATGCAAGCCGATTTAGAAGATATTTCCATACAACTGCGAAGTAAGCGTTGGAGTGCGATCGCCAGCGATGTTAGCAAGGCATCTCGAATTTTAAGCGATCGCTCCTCCGACTTGCTCGCGGGCGTCTCTCCGTCGCAAAAATCTCAAGCAGAAGCCCTAATTGCGAAGATGGAAGAACAATTTGGGAAGCTTCGAGAAACCGTGGAAGCCAAAGATAAAGACCAAACTCAGGCGGAACGGGGCAACGTTCTCGATCTCGTGGGTCAGCTAGAAGAGCTAATGGTGCCGGGATTCCCCTTCGAGGTGCCCTCAGCGTACAGTAATCTGCCTCAACTCAAGGGACGCGCCACCATAGAAATGACAACCGAGAAAGGCCCCCTGACCCTAGTAGTAGACGGTTACAGTGCGCCCGTGACTGCGGGTAACTTTGTGGATTTAGTCCAGCGTGGCTTCTATGACGGGCTAGAATTTGTCCGCGCCGAAGACTCCTACGTGCTGCAAGTGGGAGATCCTCCCGGCCCAGATCAGGGGTTTATTGACCCAGAAACTGGCAAATACCGGGCGGTTCCGTTAGAAGTGCTGGCGAGAGGGGACAAAGAACCTACCTATGGCATCACCTTAGAAGACGCGGGGCGTTACCTCGACCTACCCGTGCTTCCTTTCTCAGCTTACGGTGCCTTAGCAATGGCTCGTCCGGAAACAGAACCCAACGGAGGTTCTTCTCAGTTCTTTTTCTTCCTGTTTGAGCCAGAACTAACTCCAGCCGGTCGTAACCTGTTGGATGGGAGATATTCAGTTTTTGGCTATTTAACGAAAGGCAAAGAAGTTCTGGAAAAACTCGATGCAGGCGACAAAATTGTCTCCGCTAAGGTAATCCAGGGTGCGGAGAATTTAGTTCCGCCGCAAGCCGCATAAACATCACAGGGCGATAAAGAGCTATTAATAGGGTGGGTGGGACGGCAATGCCAGCATTGCGCGATCGCCCACCCTCTCTGCTATAAAATTAGGAAATTTATGGCAATTATTGAGGTAATTTTTGTCATCACTGTCAGTGTGATGGCGGGTTTTTTGGTTTACAGTACCTCCCAGCAACGACAGCAGCAGATGCAACTAGAAAATGCTTTTTATCAATTGCTGGAAGCTCAAAATAGTTGTATTTCGCTCATTCAATTGACAGCAGCAGCAAGAGTAGATGTCCCATTAGCGAAGGAATACCTGGATCGTCAGGTGCAGATGTTTGGGGTGCTGCCAGAAGTAGATGCTGATGGAGATACCTTTTACCGCTTTCCTAAGCTGAAGCGGGATTCTGCTTCAGATAGAAATTAGCGTGAAGTGAGGAAATAGAGCGATAGCGAAGCGCTGACTTGTCAGTTCGCGTTTTTTTGGGGAGTAGATGAGCCGCAATTTGCTTCTCTTTTCTCTCTTATTTTCTGGTAAATCAGGTTTAAGTTTTTGCGCCTCTATAGTAATCCGATTAGAGTTGTCAGATGCTAGTGGTTTCGATACCCGGCCTCGAGGAGGAAACTGGGTATTTTGCCTTCAGGAGCAATAATGGTAGGTGTAGCTCCAGACGAATTCTAGTATCAGCAACTAGACAACGAGGGCTAGAAACGTTATCCACTTTCTAGCCCTCATTTTCATGTTCACTCAGTCTTTATGAACGTAAATCTTCTCTAAAACCTAGCTAGCTTTGCGGCTTCGACGCCGACGAATTGTCATTAACGATCCAGCTACCAATCCCAAGCCAGCAAGCGTGGCTGGTTCAGGAACTTTTTGTTCTCTAGCCATTACTTTAAAGTCTGGGCCATTGTAACTCGCGTCTGCTGTCACTCGGATACCTGCTAGAGAAGTAATTCCCAATTGCGCTAGGCTAACTCCCCAAGAACCAACCGCTTGACTTCCACTAATTTCCATTGTGTCAATGCTATAACCTGCGGCAAACTGATCGGTTCGCTTGAGTTTTAGAAAATTACCAATGAGGTTGCCAGCTTTGTCAATTGCTTGAATACCTAGATCGCTGTTCTTGCCTCGTTCCCAGAAAAAGAGGTTGTCTAATCCTGTCTTATCTGCACGAACTAGGTTATTGAAGAAAAGGTTGATACTAAAGGAACCTTTATCCTCAGTATCAATAATGTTGTTGAGGTTTTGGTTACCTAGATAAGTAGCAATATCAGTATTGGTTGGGTTCTTAATTCCAGATACTTCAACACCGTTTGGCTTACTAGCTTTATCGCCTTTATCTGTGCTAGCAGCCCCCGTATTATTGTTGTAGCCACCGGCTTCTGGATTGGCAGTTTCTCCCTTCTTGCTAGTGAGAGTAATAGCAGTATTGGAGATTATTTTAGCCTCTTTAACCAGATTAAAACTATCAATTGTGACTTTATTCTGAGTAATCGACTGAAGCCAAATATCTGCCTCAGGGTTACTTTTTTGGCTAACGTTGGTTTGGAAGCTTGCAGCTTGCGCTGAACTAGAAATCGTGAAGGCTGTTCCAACGGCTAAGCATAGAAAAGTTGATGTACGCTGAAAATTCATTCTTTTAATCCTCTGGTAGGTGCTCATGTAGAAACGTTGTTGAAAGGTATTAGTTGAAGGTTTTCAGTGACAGATTCTCCCAATCCACAGCAACTCGTTAAGCCCAAACTTTAGCGATGTAGGTCTAAGCTAAAACTTTAGTCATTTAGCTAAAGTTTTGCTTTTCCGCCATTTCATCTAAATTAAACTGCCAACTTTCTCAAATAATTTAGTTCTTTTAGCTAAATCCTTCAGAAATCGGCACTATTTCATCCTAAGAGTAAAGATTAATTAAGTCATCCTTGAAGCTACGGAAATTAAAATTAGAATGCTTCTTGCTGTGCGTAAAATTTCGGATACCTTGAAAATGTTGTTAGAGATACAGAAGTTTTATTAAAAGGAATTACGTATAAAAGTAGGACTTTAGATAGATAGCGATCGCACTTTCAAAAGCTACAATTACGCACTCAAGTAAAAACTTGTAGATAATGATGAAATTACTGAGAAAAAATTACTGAGACGGATTAGAAATTAACCATCATTTAAGTAAAAGATGGATGAATTCCCCTTGAAGTTACGGAAGTGTCAAAAAAATGCTCGCTTCTTATGCGTGAGAGTTCGGAGATTTAGAGCGATCGCACTTTCCCTACCCGGCAATCTTGCAACCAATTCCGAACTGCCTGACCAATAATGCCATTACTGCTATCGCGCGGCGGTGTAGGGGGTCGTCCTCCCAGAGAAGAGCCAGTACGGGAAAACATGAGCGCTAGGCTCCAACCGCTGTCAGTTTGAGCCAGAAATAGCCAGTGATACTGCTGTAATTCAATTGCCTTGCCAGCCGTATATTGTCGCTCCAAAGTGGTAATGAATAGCTGCTTAGGGGCTGCGGCAAGTTCGGCTGGAGTGGTTGGGGTATATTGACCGGGACCCAAGCTAAGCGGCTCAAATTCCGGGCGTCCAGCGATAATCACCGAACTAGAAGAAATATCAACTTTTCTGCTGCGGCGTCGAGCACGTTGATTGACCCGATTCGCATAACTGGGTAAATCCCGCAGGAGTAGAAGTGTGAGGTTTTCTAAATTATTGGGGCAAGCAGAAAGCTGCCGGGGCAGAGAAACCCTGTTACTGTTGAGTGCAGGGGCGGACTTTCCTTGTCCCGGTTGAGTGCTGAATGCAGCGAACAGCGAACAGCCAGAAATCAGAAGTAACCGCCTAACTTCTAACAACTGACGCTTTCGACCTGAGTTCATGAAACCCCTGTTAGCTCGTCACAAATTCTTGCCCAAGCCGCAACAGGGTCAGAGGCGGCGGTAATCGGACGTCCGATTACCAAGTAATCAGCGCCTGCTTGGAAAGCTTGGGTGGGGGTGAGCGATCGCTTCTGATCTCCCGCTTCTGCCCAAGAGGGGCGCACACCCGGACACACCAGCAGAAAATCATCGCCGCAAGTCTGCCGCAGCTGGTCTGCCTCTTGGGGGGAACAAACTGCCCCAGCCAGCCCTGCTTCTTTGGCTAGCAGCGCCATCTGTAAGGCATACTCTGGCAGTTCTAGCGGTATTTTTAGTTCAAAGGCTAGCTGGCGCGAGGTGAGACTGGTCAGCAGCGTAATCGCAATTAAATTGGGGGGTGTCACCCCTACCTCCTGTGCGCCCTCCTGTGCCGCTGCTACTGCCCCCTGCAAGGCACCGCGACCGGCAGTTGCATGAATTGTCACTAAATCCACCCCGTAGCGGGCAGCGGCGCGACAAGCCCCAACAACCGTGTTGGGGATATCGTGAAACTTCAGATCCAGAAAAATTCGCTTTTGCCGGTCTTTGAGCGCCGTTAAGATTTCCGGCCCACTGCTGACAAATAGCTCTAACCCCACCTTCCAGAATGACACTTGGGGCAATTGATCGACGAGAGCGATCGCGGCTTCCTTTGTCGGCACATCTAGCGGCACGATGATGCGCTCTGTGACTGACTTAGGGGATTTTAGGCGAGTAGGATTTGGGTTCACGGGTAGGAGTAAGGCTGAAAAAATCGACTTGGCAACCAGAGTGAATTTTTCAATTCACTCGCTCACCTTAGCTTACAAGGCGGACAAATCGCTTTTTCCCCACACTCAGGATGCGTCCGGCTAGTTGTTCGGGCGTGTCAAAGACGAGATCGATCGTGTCAACGCGATCGCCATCTAGTCGCACGCCACCCTCTTGTATTCGCTGTCGTGCTTCCGAACTACTTTTACACAGACCGCTAGCACTGACAATGTAGAAAAACTTAGCCGGAAATTGCACGCTCGAAAGCGAAAATTCCGGTACATCGTCAGTTTTTCCCTTCCTCGCTTCCTCCGCGGCTTGCTGACCGTGGTACTGCTTCACAATCTCGAACGCAAGTTCTTGCTGGCGATCGCGCGGAGTTTCTGGCAGCCGATCCAAAGGCAGATCCGTCAGGAGTTCAAAATACTGCTCCAACAGCTCATCTGGAATCTTTTCCAGCTTCTGATACATCGGAGTCGAGCGTTCCGATAGCCCCACATAATTGCCTAGAGACTTCGACATTTTCTGGACGCCATCTGTCCCGATCAAAATCGGCATCAACACCCCAAACTGAGGCTTCTGACCAAAATGCCGCTGTAAATCTCGCCCCACGGCAATATTAAATTTCTGATCGGTTCCTCCCAACTCCACATCCGCTTCTACCGCTACAGAATCATAACCCTGCATTAATGGGTAGAGAAACTCATGCAGATAAATCGGATTTTCTTGTTCAAAACGGAGAGCAAACCCCTCCTTCGCCAGCATCTGTCCCACCGTCATTGTGGCGAGTAACTCCTGAATCTTTGCCAAATCCAGTTTGCCCAGCCACTCCGAGTTGTAACGAATTTCCAACCGTCCCGGCGTATCGAAATCCAGGATTGGGCGCACCTGATCCAGATACGTCTGGGCATTTTGAGCCACTTCCTCTGCTGTCAGCTGGCGGCGTACCTCAGACTTCCCCGTTGGATCGCCAATCCGAGCCGTAAAATCCCCCAGAATTAGAACAGCCGTGTGACCAGCATCCTGAAGCGATCGCAACTTTCGCATGGGGATAGTATGACCGAGATGAATCTCTGCACCTGTCGGATCGATCCCATACTTCACCCGCAAAGGTCGGTCAGCCTGCGCTAACCGTTGAACCAAATTCTCCGCCGGGTCAGAAGAATCAGGCTGATTGGGAAAAATTTCGCTGACGCCGCGATAGAGCCAACTGAGGGCTTCTGGAGGCGTTTTTGCCGATGATACACTAGCGGTCATGCTTTGCCAAAACTCAATCGGGTATGGTAACTAATCACTATATTTGTATTTAATGCAAGTTCAAGGCAAATCAGATTAGTATAATTTGCAAAAATTGTTAAAATCTCCATGCCCGATTTCAAAATTTTAGGAACAGGCTGCACTTATGCTGCTATAGCAGATCAGTTTTCTCCCCGGTCTAACCTCCCGATCGCATTCCCGGACAGATTTTAAAATCGTCCCTCCGGCTGCCCCTGGAAAGTCTTTGTAATTTCAATCAGCAAAGCCCTATCCAGTCGCACAACATCCAAGTCCCACATTTTTTAGTGAGGAAGTGAAATCCCCGTGTCGTCTAGCACTATTCAAGACAAACACTCGCGAGAGCCAGTCCCACCGATTTTTAAGTTCATGCAGGGAGTCGGGAAAGCAACGGGCGGAACCCTCCTCGGCATCACCATGCTTACCAGTTCGGTAGCTGCTGGTGGACTGGTTGGATTAGCAATTAGCTTCCGTAACCTGCCAGATGTGCGCGTTCTCCGCAGCTATGCGCCTACTGAAACTTCTTACATCTACGATGTTAAGGGCAAGCACCTCACCAGTCTCCACGGCGAAGCCAATCGCGAAATCGTCCCCCTTGACCAAATTTCTCCTGAACTGAAGCGGGCGGTTCTCGCAATTGAAGATAGCCACTTTTACTTCCACCAAGGCATCAACCCCAACAGCGTTGGTCGTGCTGTCCGAGCAAACTGGCAGAAGGGTTCGGTTGTTGAGGGCGGCTCAACGATCACCATGCAGTTGGTGAAAAACCTATTTCTTTCTCGCAAGCGTACCTTTAGCCGCAAAATTGCTGAAGCTGTGCTGGCAATTCGTTTGGAGCAAATCTTTAAGAAAGACCAAATTTTAGAAATGTACCTCAATCAGGTGTATTGGGGTCACAACAATTACGGTGCCCAAACCGCATCTGAAAGCTACTTTGGCAAAAAAGCTGCCGACCTCAACTTGGCAGAGGCGTCAATGTTGGCAGGGATGATTCAGGCTCCAGAAGACTACAGCCCTTTCACCAACTACAAGCTCGCCAAACAGCGACAAGCGCAGGTGTTGGGTCGGATGAGAGAGTTGGGGTGGATTACAGCCCAAGAGGAAGCAGCTGCCCGCAAGCTAACCATTAAAAAGGGTCAGCTGACTTCTTGGCAAACCAGCGAATTGCCTTACATCACAGATGCAGTCGTGGCTGAGTTGAAAGAGCGCTTTGGCCCGGATGCAGTGCTAAAAGGGGGAATGCGAGTCCAAACTACCATCGACTACAAATTCCAGCGGATGGCGGAACAAAAGGTCAGTCGTTGGCATAGAAGACTTCAGGGTTGGGGAGTTTATAACAACCAAATTGCTCTGGTGGCAGTCGATCCTCGGACGCATTTTGTGAAAGCGTTGGTCGGCGGGGTTAATTACAAAAAAAGTAAGTTTAATCGAGCAACCCAATCGCTACGCCAGCCAGGATCTGCCTTTAAACCATTTGTTTACTATACGGCGTTCGCGACTGGGAAATATTCGCCCTATTCCACGGTCTACGATTCGCCAGTCAGCTATCGAGATGGAGGGGGCTATTACTCTCCTAGAAACTACGGCGGTGGCTACTCCGGTGCGATGAGCATTCGCCAAGCTCTCGTCGTCTCTGCGAATGTGCCTGCGGTGAAAATCGGACGGTCTGTGGGGCTGGATAAGGTAATTGAAACCTTGCGGACGATTGGCTTTAAGAGTCCAATTGAGCCGGTGATTTCCTTGCCTCTGGGAGCGATTGGTGTGACGCCGTTGGAAATGGCTGGCGGCTATGCCACGTTTGCCAGTAATGGCTGGCATTCTGATACCACGCTGATTGTCCGGGTAACAGACAGCCGAGGCAATGTGTTGCTCGATAACACTCCTAAACCCCGTCTGGTGTTAGACCCGTGGGCGACTGCATCTCTGACTCAAGTGCTGCAAGGGGTGATCAGTGGCGGTACGGGGAAAGCTGCACAGATAGGTCGTCCGGCGGCTGGTAAGACGGGTACGACTTCTTTAGAGAAAGATGTTTGGTTTGTGGGCTATGTCCCGCAGATGTCAACGGCTGTTTGGATTGGCAAGGATAACAACCGCAGCTTAGGCGGTGGTGTTACAGGGGGCCAGTACGCCGCTCCGATTTGGCGCGATTTTATGTCAACGGCTATGTCTGGCGAACCCGTGCAATACTTCCCATCACCTTCCAAATTTGAGAGACCCCGCTCATAATTTGAGATTTTGGATTTTGGAGTGAATCCAAAATCCAAAATCTTTAGGGTTGCTTGGACAGTTCGGATTTCATCCGCTCTAGGGTGAGGTTCATTTGGTCAAACATTTGAGCTGGAGTGATGCCAAATTGACCAAGCTGGGTATGTAGCTGCTGTACTGTCATTTGAGCCATGAAGTCATCAGATAGCTCGAATCGCTTCATAAAGACGCGATAGCGATCCATCATGGCTTCCATTTGCTCAATGAAAATCTTTTTTCCTTCGAGATCGAATTTGCCGTAGTGGCTTCCCAGTTGGATCAGGGATTGATAATCTTCAAATAGCTGCTTGGCTTCTTGCTGAACAATTTCTGAATCAAAAAATCCCATAGCCTTTTCTTTTTCCCGTTAATGGGCTTCCCCGCCAAGGAGAAGTTTACTGCTTTGAGTATCATTTTAGTGCAGCCCAATGTTTCCGTTATATTCGGTTTTCCGTATTAACGGCGATCGCGCTCTAAATCCTCGATCGCTTTTTCCCAATACCATTCCTCCGATTTACCCGGATGCCTCTGTTTTACCCGCTCCACTAGCCGCATCGCAGCTGCCCTATCCCCACTCAACAGTCTCAGCAGCTTGTTTTGTAGCTTAATGGTGGGTTGGCGACGCTGATGCTTACTTTGCTTAACGGATGATTGTTTAGCTGAAGATTGTAAGTTGCGAAACTGCCAGAAAAAAATAGCTAGCAGCAAAATCAAGCCGAGTAAGATAGCAATACCGATTGTCCAAGATGGCATCTTATCACCTGCCTACCATTGACAAGCTTTTAGTAAAGCATATCCAGTTTTTGACTAATCATCAGCGCCCAGCATCTGCAAGCCTTCTCAAGGGAGAAAATCAATATTATGGAAGAAGACAATTGCTTCCATCGCAAGTATGGTCTCGATAGGAAAATTCTCTGCTTTCCCTAAGCTTTTTTGCGGAAAATTTGGCAGTAAAATTTGGCAGCAGCTTCAGGAAGCAGGAAATCAGTCTGCAAGCAAGAGCCAAGGGGTCATGGAGTGGTGCGGTTCATGTTAACAAAGGCAAAAAATCGAAAAGTTGCAGCTATCTTGGCGTTGGTGGGGGCAGTGATACCCGTTGCTGGATTCCACAAGTTTTATATGGGACAGCCGGTATGGGGTCTGGCTTATTTGCTCTTGTCGTGGGGGACACCGATTCCTCGGATTGCTAGCGCGATTGAAGGGTTTTGGTATTTAGTCCAAGATGGGGATGAGTTTGACCGGAATTTTAATCTGGGCGTGGAACCGGCTGCCTCCTCCGTCGGCGTCGATCCCGATCGGGTGGGTGCGATCGCAGATGCCTTGCGCCAACTGGACAGCCTGCGGGAAGAGGGACTGATCTCAGAATATGAATTTGAGCAAAAGCGCCGTCAATGGCTCGATCGCATCGCTTGACATTTATGGGAATGTTTGAATGGCTACCACCCGCAGCTCGATTAAATCCGAATTTGCAGTCAATTCGGGGCAGGATTTTGAACGATCCCTACTACCGCCTGCAATCAACTCAAGAAATTGCGATCGCAGCGGAACTCGGTATCAAAATTGATGCAAATCAGGCAAGTGTAGACGATTGGCTGAGATTGCCGGGATTATCAATTCATCAAGCGCGATCGCTCGTTTCCCTCGCTCGATCTGGCGTTCAATTTTTCTGCATCGAGGATATTGCGGCAGCATTAGGAATGCCACCCGCTCGGCTAAAACCTCTAGAGGCAGTGATTAGATTTTGTTACTACGACGACTCTAGTTTGGCAACGCCGCAACTCATCAACCCGAATATGGCGTCTGTCGAAGAGTTGATGAAAATTCCATTGATTGACTCGGTTCTCGCCGTAGCAGTAGTGCAAAATCGTCTCGTTGCGGGGTCGTACCGCAACCTAGTTGATTTCCAGCAACGGCTATCGCTTCCTGGAAATCTAACTGCCCAATTAATGCATTATTTGCGATTTTGAATAAGTTATCGGGAAAAGTGATGAGTTTTCAGTTTTGAATTGAAAACAGATAAAACTCATCACTCAAAACTTTGATTTAAGTGCGGCTAATCCGGCTAAGAGGCCAGAAGCGGAAGAAGGCGCGACCAATGATATTTTCTTGGGGTAAGAAGCCCCAAACGTGGGAGTCATTGCTGTTATTACGGTTATCTCCCATGACTAATACCTGGTCTTCAGGCACTAGCGCTGGTCCCCACTGATATTCTGGGGGTTCTGCGATGTAGTCTTCCTGGAGGGGCGAGTCGTCCACGTAGACCTTACCATTTTGAACTTTAACAACGTGACTCGGTGTGCCAATCACCCGTTTAATAAAGGCTTGGTCTTTCGCATAGCCTTGAATTTGCAATTTTTGGGGAGGGTCAAAAACGACAATATCGCCTGAGTGGGGTGCCCGAAAGCGATAAGAGATTTTTTCCACTACCAAGCGATCGCCCACTTGCAAGGTCGGCAGCATAGAATCAGAGGGAATATAGCGGGGTTCGGCAACAAAGGTTCGGATAAAAAGGGCTAAACATAGGGCAATCAATAGAATTTGCAGGTTTTCTCTTAATTGTTCCCATATTCCCCCTCCTGCTGCCTTTTTTTCTTTATTTCCCCCGGAATCTACGCCTTTGGGTTGCCCCTGTTTTGTCTTCTCAGCAACAACTGCCCCAGTTTGATTGACTCCGTCCTGGGAAGAAGCATCTGCCTGAATCTCAGACGGAAGTCCCAGTTGGGTCGAGTTTGAGGTAGCAAATTGTGGAGATTCGTTGACGGCTGCTAAATCCTTTTCCTCAGATGCCATAGAAGTTTCAACTAAAAATATCTGGCGTTGTTAGCCACAGAGATAGTCTGGTTTATTTCAGCTCTCAGCCAAGATACCATGCGACCTCTGGTTTAGATCCATTGGATTTCAGGAGGGTGTAATATTTCTCAATCTTTAAAACTTATTTTTGTTCTAGTTTAACTAGGTTTACTGACTCTAAAAAGTTACCTTTATATTTTTATAGAGAAGTACTGATTTAATGAATCCATCTTTATGAAATTTTCTTGCTTTTAGGATTTCCGCAAAATCTCAAAGTTACGAGAAATCATCTAGAGACAATCCATAAGGTTATTGTTACAAATTAAGGGGGATTTAATTTAGGGTAAATAGAAGGAGCTTTCATAATATGAAATTGCGTAATTTTGCAACCTTAATGGCTGGCGCTGCGGCGGCTCTGTGCTTGGTATCTGTAACTGGGCAGCAGGCTAACGCAGGAACGATCTACAAAGATTGGAACTATGGAATTGATGCCTTTAATGATGGCTCTGGTGGTTCTGGTTATGAGATTAAGGGGATAGCAATCAAGGAAACCAGTGACAGCATTTTTGTCGCTCTGACTGGTGGTACGTCCTTGACAGGAACTTACGCGAGTGGCGCTGCTGACAAAAACATTGGTTGGGGAGATTTATTCTTTAATTTCACTGATAAAACTTTTAAAGCTGCTAGTGATGCAAAGAGTTTGTTTGGAATTCGCTTTGCAGCAACTAATGATTCAATGGTTTCCAGCACTGGCGTCTACCAAAATGTTCAAGCTGCTAGCGTCACTGCAACAAACGACGGATATAGCAGTTTGAAGCAATATTATAATTCTGGATGGGATCGGGAGAATACTCAAGGCACGGATTTGGCTACCAAAACGGATGCTTATGCATACTTCGGGGAAGGTTCCATTCTCAATGTAATTGGTTCAGGGACAAAAGTGGGTGACATTACCATGCTCACTGCCTCTGCATTGAGTACTGCTGGACTTGACTTCGCTAAATTCTCCGCAAGTGGTTCTCAGACGATTGGGTTCCAGTTTAGCAAGTCTCTGTTTGAAGGCGGTAACTACATTGCTAATACTTTTATTGAGTGCGGTAATGATGGGGTTGTCCTGAAAGGAAATCTTAAGGATGTACCGGAACCTTCTGGAATCGCTGGTATCGCTGTAGTAGGTCTGGTATTGGGCAGTAAACTGCGTAAGCGCCGTTGATTTTCGGGTTTATTTCGCGCTCATATGCAAAGAAAAACTTAGTGTATGAGCGCGAAATTATCATCCGTCCAATGTGCAACGCCCCTTGTTTGGGTAAGGTACATCTAGACAAGGTGCTAAAAAATGATATTGAACTGACTGGGAACACGTTTTACTTTCTGCGCTAGCGTAGAAAGTAAAACGTGTTCCCAGTTTGCCCTGTGTTGTCTAAACGTCCTGTTATACTTACCGGATTTATTGGTTGCTTGCTGATTTCCTTAAGTGCTTGCGCCAATAGTACCAACAGTGAAGCGCTGGAGCGATCGCTCGCAGCAGACCCTAAACTTAAGGACAATCCGGCTGCGTTTGGGTTGCCATCTCAAAATAACTCTCCGAACGAAACGCTTATTGCACTCCCCTCTGATTTCCCATCAGAGATTCCCGTCTATCCAGAGGCTCAGCTACAAGAAGTCACGCCACCAACACCCGATCCCAATCAAGGACAGATCCTTCGTTGGACGACTTCTGACCCCAGCAACTCTGTCCAAAGCTTTTACCAGAAGGAATTTCAATCGAATAACTGGGAAATTGTGAGTCAGCCAACTGAGACTGAGGAGGGTGCTGTTCCTCCAACAGATATTTTAGTAGCTCGCCAGAATAACCTGAAAGTTACCGTTTCCATCCAGTCAGGTTCGGGTAGTAATAGTTTTATCTCAACACCCTCGCCGACTCCAGCGACTGCTGCTAATAGTCCAGCGAGTAGTGCAGCTAGTACCACACAATTTACCATTCAGTATGTCCGCGACGGCAGCGCAGCAGCACCGTCATCGAGTAACTCAGAAGTCGCCACTCAGCCAACGACTGAGGCAACAACCGACAAGCCGGGGTCTCCTTCTCAACCCTCTGTATTTACAGATATCAACAAAGCACCCCAAGAATTACGTCAGTACGTAGAAAACCTGGCAGCATTGGGGGTACTTTCGCTCAACTCTGGTGGTTCCAAGAGTAACTCAGCCGCAGGCGAACAGTTTGAGCCAAATAAAACCATCACCCGCCGCCAGTATGCGCGTTGGCTGGTGGCTGCGAATAATCAGATTTATGCCAATAGTCCGGGGAAGCAAATCCGTTTAGCATCAACAGATGTCCAACCGGCTTTCCAGGATATTCCCCGCAGCGACCCTGATTTTCCTGCCATTCAAGGTTTAGCGGAGGCGGGTTTAATTCCCAGTCGGTTGACGGGTGATGCTACCGCTGTGTTGTTTCGCCCCGATGCACCGCTTACCCGCGAAAACTTGATTCTCTGGAAAGTGCCCCTAGATACCCGCCAGACTTTGCCCACCGCTTCGGTTGATGCGGTGAAGCAAACGTGGGGATTTCAGGATGCAGGCAAAACTGAGCCGAAGGCGTTGCGGGCGGTATTAGCCGATTTTCAAAATGGCGAATTGGCAAATATCCGGCGGGTTTTTGGGTATACAACGCTGTTCCAGCCGAAAAAACCTGTAACGAGGGCTGAGGCGGCGGCGGCGGTCTGGTACTTTGGTGCTGAAGGTGAAGGGGTATCTGCTCAAGATGCTTTGCAGAGCCAGCGTCAACAGAGCCAGCCATCAGCGGTATCTACGCCGGAGCCTTCACCGTCAAGTTCTCCGAATCAATAGCTTGACAACTAAAAGCAGTCAATGAAGCGATCGCAATTAGGCAAAGCCCTTGCTGAAGGTAAGCGATCGCTTCGAGTATTCTTTGGAATACAACAGCTCCCCCTTGAGAAGCGTAAGTGGAGGCAGCTTCAGTAAGTGCTTATGTAAAATAAATTACACATAATAAAAAGTAGAATAAGCTAAAACAAAAGTCAAGAAAACAAGAGACTTATGAGATTTATTAGAGATTTAAGCCGAGAAAC
>NZ_JAMPJZ010000055.1:0-36947 GCF_039961835.1 Trichocoleus sp. ST-U1 | reverse complement strand
AAATCGAGTCAGAAAATCGCTTGGGACTATCGAAGATTTTCGCGAACGAGTAGATACAGCCGTTCGCCTAAGGTCCTAATCTATGCTTCGACTGCTATAACACTGAGTTTGAGGTACGCAGTGTCAACTCCCAAGAATTGTCTCATAAACGGTTGTTTGTAGAACAGGAGAAAAAAATACCCCAGGTATAAGAGTTAGGGTACAAATAGCATAGAAAATTAATTGCAGTCGGATTGCTAGCATTAGGTGTGATTGAGTAAACGTGATATCTCCCTGATTAACCTTTCTGGTTCTATGGGTTTTGAGAGATGTTGTTGAAATCCAGCGATTAGTGCTTGTTGCTGGTTAAAGTCACCAGCATAGGCAGTCAGAGCGATCGCGCTCACTTGTCCGCCTTGCTCTGGCGGCAACGCTCTCACCTGTTGCATCAGCATATAGCCATCCATATCTGGCATCCCGATGTCACTCAGCAGCACAGTTGGCTTTGAGCGAATGAGCATTGTCAAGGCTTCAGCGGCGGTCGTTGCGATCATTACCTTTGCTCCCGCTTGCTCTAACACAAAAGCCACAAACTCCCGTGAATCCGGTTCATCATCCACGACTAACACTTGAATCCCATTCAAATCAGCAGATGGCTCTGACGAGTGACTGTTCTGATTGGCGGTTGCCTGTATGGGCATGAGTGGAAGTCTGACGGTAAAAGTTGCACCCATCTCAACCCCTGGGCTTTTGACCCCAACCGTCCCCCCATGCAGTTCGACTAAGTTTCGCGCGATCGCTAGCCCTAATCCCAGCCCACCAAAATTTCGGGTTGTGGTGGCATCAGATTGGCGAAAGTAGTCAAACACATAGGGCAGAAAGTCCGATTCAATTCCCTGCCCAGTGTCGCTGACTGTAATCTGGGCATGAGAGTCAAGGCGCTCCAACCGAATGTTCACCTGTCCACCTGCCGGTGTGAACTTGACCGCATTAGAGAGCAGATTCCAAATCACTTGCTGCAACCGAGCGGAATCTCCCTGAACCAGACCCACATCCAGGTCAAAGCTTGCCTCGACTTGGATTGACTTCGCTTCTGCTGCTAGCCGTACCGTTTCCATCGCCGCCTGAATGATGGAGGCCAGATTGAGCGAACTGATATTCAGATTGAGCTTGCCTTGGAGAATTCGGGACACATCCAGCAAATCTTCAATTAAGTCTGCTTGTAGTTGGGCATTGCGTTCAATCGTCTTTAATGCCAACTGGGTTTTTGCTGGATCTAGCTTGCCGCGCTGTAAGAGTTTAGACCAACCTAATATCGGATTGAGGGGCGTTCTCAGTTCATGGGACAGCACCGCCAGAAATTCATCTTTGATCCGATTAGCGTTCTCGGCGGCTTCTCGTGCGATTTGTTCTTGCTGTAAGAGCTGTTCTCGTTCAGTCTGGGCGCGTCTAAACTCTTCGATATCTGTGCTAGTGCCAAACCACTGTACAATTTCTCCCTGTTCGTCACGAATGGGGATCGCGCGGGAGAGAAACCAACGATAGGTCTGAGTAGCCCAGTGTTTCAAGCGAAATTCAACTTGATAAGGTATTTCTGTGGCAAGCGCAGTCCTCCACATTTCACTCGTCATCTCAAAATCATCGGGATGAATCACTTGAAGCGCATAGTAAATGTCTTGAGTCTGCTCTAGGGTCAGTCCGGTATAAGTAGTCCATTGCTGATTTACATATTGTGTGTTGCCTCCAGCATCGGTTATCCAAACCTGTTGCGGCATCGCGTCCGCGAGCTGGCGAAATTGCGCTTCCCCTTGCCTAATGGTGGCTTCTGCCTGTTTGCGAGCGCTGATGTCGGTAAACACGATTGCTACCTGGTGCATTGCGGCATCGCCGACCCGCGACACCAAAACGTCAAACCAGCGTGAGAGCGCATCCGCTCTCACTTCAGTTCGGATAGGCGCACCTGTGTGAATGACTTGTGCGTAAAGGTCATTCCAATACTGTTCCACTCCCGGTGCGAGTTTGCTTGCTGTTTTGCCTTCTGGGTTGACAATGCCAGACTGCCGCTCGAATGCGGGATTCACTTGCAAAATGCGGTGATCAACCGGCTTACCATCCGCATCGAATAGCACTTCAACGGTGCAAAAGCCTTCGTCGATCGACTCAAACAACCGGCGATAGTGTTCTTCAGATTGACGCAGGGCGACTTCTGCCTGTTTACGCTCGGTGATATCTACCGCCGTTGCGTAAAGCACCCGTTTTTCTAAGTGGGGCTGCGCTCTCCAGAGCAACCAGCGGTAAGAGCCATCTTTGTGGCGATAGCGATTTTCAAATGCCAACGTTTCGGAGCCAGATAACACGCTGACGCTTTCCCCGACCGATGCGAGAATATCGTCTGGATGCAGAAAATCAGTCCAGGGGCGGGAGGTCATTTCGTCCGGTGTCCAGCCGAGAATGCGCTCAAAGGCCGGGCTGACCCAGTGAAAATACCCGTGGCTGCTCATAATCACTTGCAAATCTGACCCAAGCGCCAGAAAGCGATCGCGTTCCTGCTCCACTTTTTGCCGTTCGGCTTCGATGCGCTTTATCTCGGTAATGTTGGTAAATAAAGCAGCAAATTGATGACTTTGTGGCGCTCCAATGCAAAAGGCGTTGACATTAAACCAACGGTTCATTGCACTCGCTTGCTGCTCAAAGCGAACGGGTTCCCGGTTTCGCACAAGGCTGCCATAAATCTCAAACCAGTAGGCTTCATGATTGGGAACCAGTTCCCGCATCGTTTTACCACTCGCTTGCTCCAATCCGGTTAGCCGTTCAAATGCCGCATTCACTTCCAGATATCGATAGTCAATCGGTTCATCGTTCTCATCAAACAGCATTTCACAGATGCAGAATCCCTGGTCGATCGACTCGAACAACGTGCGGTATTTTGCTTCCGATTCGCGCACGGCGAGTTCCATGAGCCTGCGCTCCGTGATCTCTCGTGAAATGCACAACAATCGCTCAACTTGCCCATTAGCCTCTCGAATCGGGCTAATTTTGTGATCCCACCATTGGAGTTCGCCGTTGAGTGTTAAACAAGCTCCTTGAAAGGTACAAACTTCGCCGTCTCTTGCAAGGGCTATTGCTTCAATTGCCGCTTCCTTTACTGCTCCTTGCCAAAATTCTGCCCAAGACGTGTTGAGGAAGGGGGTTATATCCCGAATGCCCAGCCGCACTTGCCCCGCTTGGCTCATGAATAGAATTCGCCCTTCTAGGTCAAATACTTTGATGCAGTCATCGCTACTGTCGAGGAGCTGCTGATTAAACTCCTGGCTTTGACGCCACGCCGTTTCAGGAATTCCCTGCGAACTTTGAAGTGAATCTTTTTTTGCCAAATCCGAGTCAGAGCTGTGGAGGCTATCATTCATGGGTCTCCTCCTCACTTCCAGAAGTCTTTGAGAAGTATTTGACGAGCAAATCTTTACCTGTATCGCCCATCTGATGCAGCAAGTGTTCAATCTGCTTCAACGCAATCGGCAAGGGCTTAGTCCGCCCATTCTCCCAACGATTAACGCTCTGAAATGAAACCCCTAGCTTCTGTGCAAACTTCGCTTGTGAGAGTTCCAGACGTTGCCGCGTTTCCCGCACGAGAGATTTTAGCTCTGACTGGTCAATTACAGGCATGAAGCACAAGCCATCAAGTTATATTCTCACTAACTATACCAAGTGTTATAACTGACCTTCTACCTATCAATAGACAGAACCTTTGCAATATAGCAAGCGAAGCAAGGGTTAGGAAATAATAGAAAGGAGTGAACAGGAGAAAAAAATGCCCGCTCCCTACAGTTACGACGTGAGAATAAAAGTAATAGGGGCAATAGATGGAGGGATGGGAAAAACCCAAGCTAGTAAAATCTTCAACATTAGTCGAAATACAATAAACTTATGGCTTAACAAAAGAGAAGAAACGCGAGATTATAGAGCCAAGAAGGGATATCAACAAGGGTATGGGGCGAAAATCACTGATTTAGCGAACTTTAGAGAGTTTGTCCAAAAACATGGTAGTCAAACTCAACAAGAGATGGCCCAAGCCTGGACGGAAGAAATCAGCGAGCGAACAATTAGAAAAGGCTTGAAAAACATTGGTTTTACCCGAAAAAAACTTACGGATATCGAGAAAGAGATGAAGAGAAAAGAACAGAATTTATCTTAAAAATCAGCCAAAAAGAAGTAGAAAAACAAGTTTATGTAGATGAATCAGGCATAGATAATAGAGAAGGTTATGGTTATGGCTGGAATGAAAAAGGACAAAGATTCCACGACTTAAAATCTGGAAAAATCTGACAAACTTCTACCCAAGTTAAAAGCAGGGCAAATGGTGATTTTAGATAATGCCAGCTTTCATAAATCCGAAAAAATTAGAAAAATCATCGAATCGGTTGGCTGTGAACTCGAATATTTACCCCCTTACTCTCCCGACTTAAATGATATTGAGCATTACTGGTTTCCGATTAAAAATCGAGTCAGAAAATCGCTTGGGACTATCGAAGATTTTCGCGAACGAGTAGATACAGCCGTTCGCCTAAGGTCCTAATCTATGCTTCGACTGCTATACTAAGAAGTTTGCACTCAAGAGATTGATTCAAAGGTTTGCTAGAAGTCATTGACGCAGCAGAACAATTTTTCTAGACTAAAAATGGGGAAAGCCGATGGATGAGAATTTAGAACTTTTAGTCTATCTGTTTTGTTCCTCCCTTATCCCGAACTCAGGTTATTTTTATCAAATTTTAGATAAAGGGTCTGCTCACTTCTTAGCACGATAAAATTTAACCAGTTGAGATGGGGGAACGCCCAAGAAATAGCCAAGAATTACTATCTGATTAATCAGCGTAGTTTTCAGCACCCCAAGTTTATGCCAGCGACGAGCTGAAGTCAGTACCGGAATGGGGACAATAGCAATTCGCCCCAAGCGTTTCAGACAACGGATCAATTCAAAATCTTCCATAATCGGGAGATCGGGAAAACCTCCAATATCGTGAAATACAGAAGCTTTTAAAAAGATAGCTTGGTCGCCATAGGGTAGGGAAAAAAAGCGCGATCGCCAATTCACCATCTTTTCAACTAGACGTAGCGATCGCATTGGAGAATTAATTTTGAGTTCAAAGGCACCCGCAACGGTTCCAGACTGGGCTAGTGTCAACGGAACTAATTTCTCAAACCCAAGCGGTAAAGAGGTATCTGCATGGAGGAATAACAAGATATCTCCTGTCGCAGCCGTTGCACCCGCGTTCATTTGGTAGGCACGTCCAGCAGTGGAAAACAGAACTTTAACGCCCCAGGATTGCACAAGAGCGACGGTTTCATTCTGACTTCCCCCATCCACTACAATGACTTCCACATTTTTGACATTCCGAACACTCGCTAATGTTGACCGAATCGTGTCAGCAGCTTCATTCAAAACGGGAATAATAATGGAAATTCTTGCCGCTTCTATCACTCAAAACTCAAAACTCGTAACTTTTGCAAGATCCTCTGGACGGTCAACATCAAATAGGGGGGGAAGATAAGCAACTGCCAAACCAAGGGAGATAGCGATCGCTACCGTCTTTTCTCGCACCTCCGAGGTTCCCCAGTTGATTTCCTCAAACAATTCTGGAATTATCCGCCGCAACCCAATTAAATAATAGCCGCCGTCGATCGCTGGTCCCAAAACCAAATCATGACCGTTTAGCTGCTCAAATGCTTGCGCCATTATTTTCGCATCCAAACCAGGGCAATCAGTACCGACGATGGCAACACCCTCCATTCCAGCCGCAAAAGCCGTTTGAAACGCCGACTTCATCCGCTGTCCCAAATCGCCCTCACCCTGCGGCTGATAGATGATATCAGCTCCCAACCAGTCTTCCATCAACTGCTGGTCGCCGCCAGTAAAATAAACTTCCACTCTCGTCGCGCGATCGCTTTGCAGTTCCCTCACCTGAGAGAGTGTATGTTCGGTCATCTGGCGATGGAGATTGGACGCGCCATCTTCCCCCAAAACTGGAATTAGCCGAGTTTTTGCTTTTCCTGGCTCTGGATAGCGAGTAAAAACGATCAAGCACTCTCTATTCATTGCCATTCAATTCGTTGCTCCTTCATCGTTCATTGTTGCTTGTTATACCAAGTCCAATCGATCCCTCGAAATGAAGAACCCCAACCAAGCGATCGCCTACGCTTCTTACTCCATTTTCCCTCCCTGCTTGCGGGGAAGGGCTAGGGGTGGGGTTCTTTTCTATCAGGTTTAATTCCCAACCCAACACCGGCTAAGCGCTCATCTCCAACATCCGCTGAATTGGACGCAGCGCTGCCACTCGTGTTTCTTCTGGCAAAGTAATTTCCGGTGCCCGATTTTTCATCGCTAAATACAGCTTCTCCAGAGTATTTAACCGCATATGAGGACACTCATTGCAAGCACAGTCGTTCATTGGCGGTGCAGGAATAAAGTGCTTTTCAGGTGCCTGCTTCTGCATTTGATGAATAATTCCCGGCTCAGTCGCCACAATAAATACCTGAGTGGAACTTGCTTGAGAATACTTCAACAGTGCTGAAGTAGAACCGATGTAATTGGCATGGCGCAACACCGACGGTTCGCACTCAGGATGGGCAATCACTTCAGCTTCTGGATGTTCAATTTTCAACCCGACAATCTTCTTTTCGGAGAAGGTTTCATGCACCATACAGCTACCTTGCCACAGCACCAAATCTCGCCCCGATTGTTCCATTACATATCGTCCCAGATTCCGGTCGGGGGCAAATATAATCGGCTGGTCTTCTGGAATCTGAAGAACCAGTTTAACCGCGTTGGAACTGGTGCAAATAATGTCGCTCATTGCCTTAATTTCGGCAGAGCAATTGATGTAGGAAACGACTATATGACCGGGATGAGCTGCCTTGAATTTAGCAAAAGCATCCGCCGGACAACTGTCTGCCAACGAGCAACCGGCGTTTAAATCGGGTAAGAGTACCAACTTATCGGGGTTGAGAATTTTGGCAGTTTCCGCCATAAAGTGAACCCCCGCAAACACGATGACATCCGCATTTGTGCTGGCGGCTTTCCGAGAAAGCTCTAAGGAATCTCCGATATAATCTGCTACATCCTGAATATCAGAATCTTGATAGTAATGAGCAAGAATAACCGCATTTAACTCTTTCTTGAGAGAATTTATCGCCTCAAATAGATCGTGAGGGAATTCGGCTGCTTGCGTAAAATTACGTTGAGCGAGTGTATTAGTAAACACAGTAATAAGTTGGGTGATGAATCAAGTCGCTAGGCGTGTAATCAGTAATTATAGTTGTTTTTACCAAAACTTGTGGGGAAGTCACTTCAGAGAAAATTTGCTTTAATATAGCGGTTCTCAGTGACAGATAGGAGGGTGAAATACATCTGTCAGGGCGTTCCTCAGCTTGTATTGCCAGTGAAAAACGCTCTAGACCCCGCCCAAGCAGGCAAGTGTTCCTGGCAAAATCAAATCACGCGATCGCTCACAAACAAAAAAAAGGAGTTACACCAGAGGATACTGCGAAAACAGGCGATGCTTTTTTATGCTGGAGAAAGACCGACGAGGAAGATAGGATGAGCAATCAGAGGAACCCGGAAAAACCCATCAAAATTGCGGTTGTTGGCGATATTCACGACCAGTGGGACAGCGATGATGAAATTGCCCTCAAGCATCTGGGTGTTGACCTAGTGCTATTTGTAGGGGATTTCGGCAATGAGTCGGTGGATGTGGTAAGAGCGATCGCATCTCTCGATCTTCCCAAAGCGGCAATATTTGGCAACCATGACGCTTGGTACAGCGCCTCAGATTGGGGCAGAAGTCGGTGTCCCTACGACCGCCAGAAAGAAGACCGGGTGCAGCAACAGATGGATTTGTTGGGAGAAACCCATGTCGGTTACGGTTTGCTTGATTTTCCCGCCCTGAATTTAACAGTTGTTGGGAGTCGCCCTTTTAGCTGGGGCGGAGAAGTCTGGAAAAATGCCCAGTTCTACGAACAACGGTATGGGGTGAAGAATTTCGAGGAGTCAACTGCCCGAATTCTCTCAGCGGCTCAGAGTGCTGCTTCTGAAACGATTATTTTTATAGGTCACAATGGCCCTGTCGGGTTAGGCGATCGCCCAGAAGACCCCTGTGGCAAAGATTGGCATCCTATCGGTGGCGACTATGGCGATCCGGATTTTGCAGATGCGATCGCCCAAACTCGCGACGCAGGTAAAACCATTCCCCTCGTCACCTTTGGTCATATGCACCACACTATGCGCCACACAAAGATCCACTTGCGAACCCCAGTTTATGTCAGCGCAGAGGGAACCGTTTACTTAAATTCAGCCAGCGTACCTCGGATTATCCAAACGGAGACAAACCGCCTACATAATTTCTCTCTCGTCTCTCTGCAAGGCGGTATCGTCTCCCAAGTCTCCCTGATTTGGGTTGGTAAAGACTTCACCGTTGCATCTGAGCAGATTCTTTACCATCGCACCGAGCCAGCGATCCAACCCGTTTTAAGTTAGTAGTAACAAATTCCACAACCTTGATATGATAAAAAAACACACCTGGAGAGGTGGCAGAGTGGTCGATTGCGTCCGACTTGAAATCGGATGAACCGAAAGGTTCCGGGAGTTCGAATCCCCCCCTCTCCGTTAGCGAATAAAAGGGGAATGGTTAGCTCGCACCCATTCCCCTTTTAGTCATCTATATAAACCAGCCTGTAAACTAGACTGGTTGAAACTTCGTTTTTAGTAGCACAACATTGCCACAAACCTACATCCTTTCTCCCAATGATGGCTTAGGAATTTTCTTAAGGCTATGCCTTGCCTTGCTGGTTGGAGCGGCTATTGGCTTAGAGCGCCAACTCAAGAACAAACCAGCTGGTTTAAGAACCCATATGCTGGTCAGTCTGGGTTCAGCATTCTTTGTTCTCGTGCCCCTCCAAATCGGTACGGCACAAGAAAGTGCTGAGGCTCTTGGCAGAGTCATTCAGGGCGTTACAGCCGGGGTTGGATTTTTAGGCGCAGGAGAAATTTTACGCGAGTCTCAGGACGAATCGAAAACAGGTGTTAAAGTTCGTGGACTCACCTCGGCTGCGGCTACTTGGGTTTCCGCTGCTTTAGGAATTGCTGCTGGGTGTGGGTTATGGCAAATGAGCTTAATTGGGGCTTTGCTGTGTTTGGTTGTTCTAAGAGCTTTTAAAAGGTTAGAGCCTCACAAGTAGTTACTTTGATCGAGTTTAGGCTTAGCAAATCAGCGATCGCTCTTAGCGCCATATTTCATCCGTGCAACTTCGCCACCACGTGAGCAACTTTTTCGCCTAACTTCTCGATGGACTCTTGCTGCTTGGGATCTTTCATCGTACCGTCGGGATTAAATATTTCAAAAGCTTTAGGCACCGCAATCTGATCGGGAAGAACAATAACTCTGATATTTCCCAGGATCGAGCGCAGGTGGACTAAACAGCGTAAACCGCCCAATCCTCCCGGTGAGGTACTCATAATCGCCGCCACCTTATCCGCAAAAGCCACGAGCGGAGGTTCCTCCGGTGCTGTTGAACGTGACGCCCAATCAATGGCATTTTTTAAAACGGCTGTAATTGAGCTGTTGTACTCCGGAGAAGCGATGAGAAGTCCCTGATGTTCGATCATCAGCTGTTTAAACTTCCGCGCATTTTCTGGCATCCCCTCGCTTTTTTCGAGATCCTCATCGTATAGTGGCATCGGCAGGTCGCGCAGATCCACGTATGTCACCTCAGCTCCCGCTGTCCGCGCTCCGTTCGCAGCAACTTGTACCAGCTTTTTATTGTACGAATCAGTGCGGGTGCTACCTGCAAATGCCAAGATTTTAGGGGTATAAGCCATAGGTGCAAATCAGTTTTGGTGCTACTTCTATCTCTGGTTGATAATAATTCACTAGAGGCGATTTGGGATAGCCAAGATTTGTTAAAGGCGATCGCGTTCTTCGTAGCGGCACAAAGTACAGCGGCTCTTGCTCTTAGCAGCTTCCTGGCTTCTTTAAGAGTGACTCGCTATGTAGATCATCTCCCAGTGTGATGATATTTAATTCAGCACACAGAAGGGGACGCGACAACAAACCCTCTCGTTATGCTTTGAGAGTAGACCTGAATCGGAAGGAAAAAATACCTATGAACAAGGCACTACTGACGATTCTATTGCTGGCGTTCATCGTTTTATTCATTACCTCTCCCTTTGCCGCGCTTGCTATGTTGATGTTCGTTGTCTTAGGAGGGGCATTTATTTCGGCATTTTGGAATTTGGTGCAAGCGCTAATCGGCAATGCTCCGAAAGAGCCGCTATAAATTAAAGATGCCAAATTAAGCCAAATTAAAACTTCAGAAAGGGTAATTTTTAATCCCTTTTTAGAGACGAGTCACTACCTGATTCACGCGGGGTTTGCCGAAGCGTTCCCAAGCATTGCCGCCTCGCAAAAATAATTCCATCCAACGGATAGGCTTTCCATCCTTCGCAGCATTCCAGCCGGAACTTCCTGGTGAAAATGCTAAAGTTCCCTGTGGCACCCGGAAGCTGCCGTCAGAGTAGATGGCATCGCTGACGACATCCCCGACACGAATGACTACTTTTTCTTCCGGTTTTAGGTTGAGGGTATCAGCAGGGATTGTGGTCTTGATGTTCCCGTAGCCATCGATCCAGGCAACGCGATCGCTCGGTGCATCGGGGATTTGGCTAGGGTTTAAGACTTCTCCTAAATAGCTAGTATCTCCCTGAGCGATCGCGGCGGCTGCATTAGGAAACACATCCCGCGAACGGAACTGCGACCCGCCTCTAGAAACCTTGACTGTTTGCAAAACTTGAGCATGGTCTTTGATAAAAGAGAGCGTGTAACCAGCAAACACACCCACTACTTTGACGCCATTAGGCAACAGCGCATAAGTTAATCCCTCGCCTTCATTGTTTTGCCGTGCTTCTGGGTCATCTTGGCGAGGAGCGCAGTTGTGATAAATGAGACGCTCTTCGGGACCAGGATTGAGCCCGAGTTGAGCAATCCAGAAACCAGTTGCCAAGGTGCTGAAGGGAGGAACCGAGAGGCAGTGAATCTGGGAGGAAGGTAAAGCCATCAAAAGACGTTGCGTGACCTCTGCAAAAGCTGGATCGCCGGTTCCGTAGTCTGCAATCAGGCTGATGAACATAGCGCCTCTCAATTGGGGTTTGCTACAGCAATGGTACCCTGTCGCTGGCTTTCTGTAACTGCTGCGATCGCGTTATTGAACACAAAAGCGATCGTGCTGGTAGTGCTACTTTAAACAAATTACTGCTTTTTAAACCAAAAAGCGATCGCGTTTGTTATCGGATACACTCATGAAACTGGAAACAGAGGTCTGAGTGAATGTCTGATATTTATGTCATGATTCGCAATCAGGAGAATCATGCCCTGACTTCAATTGATGGCATTGCCTTTATCGCTTTACTTAGGCAAAATGGGCAAGCGATCGCTCAGGAGACAATTGACCTGATTCATGCAGACGCGGGCTTTGATGACCTGCCAATTGGGCAATACACTGTAGTGGTGAGGCATGAACGGGTTTTACCGCAAGAAGTCCTTCATGATGTGACAATCAGTACGGACGAACAAGTAATCATACTGACATTTGTTTATCTAGAGCCAGCACGGGTACTTCTAGACATTCAAGCTTCTGTAGAAAAGAGATTGTAACCATGACTGTTAAAGCCATCCCGTCATACTCCATTAAAATGTTTCGCTATCGAGTACATTGTCTGTCGCGGGATCTTTGGCAAGCAACAGATCCCGTATGTCGGGTAAATCTGGCTTTACAGTTAGCAGACGCGGCTACATCGCTGGCTAGGCTAGAAGTGCTGGAAGCGCAAAAATTGCAGCAAGTTTCTTCGATCCATCCGATTTCCAGTTCTACCGATCCCTAGCTATAAATTTCAGCGTGAGATGTTGAGAGCGATTGCTTTCTAGCAAAAACAGGGTTGGCGATCGCGTTGTTGGCTCTACTGACTATTTCTGTTCTTTGGATTTCCACTCAAGCCACTTTCTCACAATTACTATGATGAGACGCTGTGCTTCTAGTAAGGACATAGGATTCTTCGGTGGCTCAGACTTCTCAACCCCGTGACGTGCATCATCGCCAATCGCGCCAGGACTCTGAGCCGTCCGAGAGAAGCATTCTGTCTTCTTTTTGGTAGCCCAGCCATCTTCTGTGATTCTTTTACCAACGTCTTCTTGAACGACTTCGTAAACTTTGTAAAGATTAACCCAGTCTTTACGCTCAGTTAAAATCCGAAAAACTTTTTTTATTTTATCGTCTGGCTCTGCACCTGCAATTTTGATCCAAGTTTCTAAGTAGCTAGGGTGTTGGGAAAAGTCCTCACTTCCATCCCATTGGATATCGAAACCGAAGTCTTCAATAGTCCAAGTTGCTGAAAGTAGACACTCTCGATTCCTCTTTCCGTCTTCATCAACTCGAACAATGACATCAAGTGTAAATGGTTTAACATCTCCAAAATAAACCATTGCCGCTGCATTTATCCGCATCAAAAGTTCAGTGGCACAGGCACACACTTGAACCTCATCTGTTATCAAGTCAAAGCGTGAAGAACTTAGGTAATAACTCCCCTCTTCTTTAATCACACTGCATTCGGGTGAACGAAGTAAATCGGTAAGATTCCTAAGATAGGATTCTTTGCCCTCCAGTAGAACTAGCCATTTCCCTTTCATTAATAACCTCGCCAAACAATAGCCGTCTTGTCATTACTACCATTAACTAACATTTGTTTCTCAGGACTAAAAGCAACAGAGAAAACTATTTCTGAATGCCCTGTGAGGGTGCAAATTTCTTTTCCTCTGCCCAGCCGCCAAATTATGATAATTTTGTTTTCACCCAATTCCAATGTTAGGGTCAGATTTCGTGCGGATTTAGGTGAAATTCACTCGCAAATACAGTTACACGGGCTGGGAGCATGATAGTTATTGATGATATTGCACAATTTTTAGATCGATTCTTTGCCGTTCATCGCTTTGGGGACGACCAAGGTGGCATTTATCACCCTTCAACGCGCCCGATTCGTCGGATAGGATTAGCCTTAGAACCTTGGGCGGGGTTAGAAAAATGGGCGAAATCTAAACGAATAGATGCTTTATTTTTACATCGTCCTTGGAAGCTAGAACCGGGAAGATTAGCACCGGATATGGGTATTTTGGCGTATCATCTGGCTTTTGACGAACGCATGACACTGGGTTTTAATCCTCGACTTGCCGATGTGCTGGGGATGTCGGCATTGGAGGTGTTGGGAGAAAAGGAAGGACGACCGATTGGTACGATTGGAGACATTGCTGTACAGAGTTTTGTGAGTTACTGCGATCGCGTTCGGGAAATCTTCGGCGGATACGATAAAACTCTTGCGAGTAGTGAAAGCGACATCCAGCGAGTCGCAGTCGTTGGGGCAATGACTGATGCGCTAATCCGCGAGGCGGCTGTGCGGGGTGCCGATCTATACATTACTGGACAGTTACGACAGCCAGCAGGAGCGGCTGTGGAAGAAACCGGAATTCGCGTTATCGCCGTTGGTCATCGTCGGAGTGAAGAATGGGGATTGCGATCGCTTGCGGGAGTGTTGCGCGATCGCTACTTCAATCTAGAAGTTGTTTTACCGCCTCTAGGGACGATTACAGTTGCTCGTTTTGATGCCTAGACGACGTTATAACTAGATTATGAGTCGTCAGAAATTTAATCTCTTCAGATTGATTGGGCAACGTTTACGCCAATCTTTAGCAGTTTTCCGATATAGCGATCGCGCGATTAGTTTAGTCTGGACTACCAGCCGCATTCTCACGATCGTTCTTGCCGCTTTCACCTTATTCGCCGGTTTGCTACCAGGGGCTGTTGCTTATGTCAGCAAGTTAATCGTCGATGGGGTAGTTTTGGCTTCTCAAACCGGCTTGCAAAGCGATCGCTGGACAGCGTTAGGTTATGTAGGATTAGAAGCGATCGCTGTCCTGTTGTTGGCAGGTAGTCAAAGAGGTTTATCCGTTTGTCAATCCTTGCTGCGAGTGTTGCTGGGTCAGCGAGTAAATGTCTTAATTTTGGAAAAGGCACTTACACTCAACCTCACGCATTTTGAGGATTCCGAGTTTTACGACAAGATGAATCGGGCGCGGATGGAAGCATCCAGCCGTCCCTTGTCGCTAGTCAGCCGGACTTTCAGCTTAATTCAGAGCGGTCTGTCGCTTGTCACCTACGGCGGTTTGCTGCTGCAATTCTCCATTTGGGCAGTCGTGGTACTGGTTGTAGCCGCCTTACCTGCCTTTATCGCCGAAACTCGCTTTTCCGGGGAAGCTTTTCGCTTGTTTCGCTGGCGATCGCCTGAAACCCGCCAACAACACTACCTGGAAACACTGATTGCGCGGGAAGATTATGCCAAAGAGGTGAAATTGTATCAGTTGGGGCCGATGTTGCTGCAACGCTATCAAGATATCTTCTCGCGGCTGTACGGCGAAGACCGGGATTTAACGTTACGGCGAGGATTCTGGGGTTACTTGCTGGGGAGTTTGAGTACCGCCGCCTTCTATGTCGCCTACGCCTGGATTGTCCTAGAAGCGATTGCGGGTCGGATTTCTCTCGGCGACATGACGATGTACTTGATGGTGTTTCGGCAAGGACAGTCTACCTTCTCCGCCGCCCTGACTTCCATTGGGGGAATGTATGAAGACAACCTGTATCTCTCCAACCTCTACGAGTTTCTAGAACAAGACATCCCCAAAACTTGGGGGATGGCAACTCAGGGTGTACTTCCGAATGATGGGGTGCGTTTCGAGAATGTCTATTTCACCTACCCAGGAAGCCCTCAACCCGCCTTAAATGGAGTCTCGTTACACCTGAAACCAGGAGAAAAACTAGCGATTGTCGGAGAGAACGGGTCTGGAAAAACCACGCTGATTAAACTGTTAACTCGATTGTACGCCCCCGATTCTGGGCGCATCTTACTCGATGGCTTGGATTTGCCGGAATGGGACATTGAGGTGCTGCACCGACGGATTGGCGTGATTTTCCAGAACTTCGTCCGCTACCAGTTCAAGGTAGGAGAGAATGTGGGCGTTGGGGATGTCAACTACTTAGAAGACGAAAAACACTGGGAAATTGCCTCAGAAAAAGGCATGGCGAAACCTTTTATCGAAACGATGACAGACGGGTTTCAGACTCAGTTAGGACGATGGTTTAAAGGAGGAACGGAACTGTCTGGCGGTCAGTGGCAAAAAATCGCCCTCTCTCGCGCTTTTATGCGAACGAAAGCGGATATCTTGGTATTGGATGAACCAACGGCGGCGATGGACGCAGAAGCGGAAGTGATGATTTTTGATCGCTTTCGGACGGTAACAAAAAATCAGATGGTTCTCCTCATTTCCCACCGCTTCTCAACGGTGCGAATGGCTGACAAGATTGTAGTTTTGGAAGCCGGAAAGGTGATAGAACAAGGAAGTCACGAGGAGTTATTGAAAGCTGGAGGACGCTACGCGCGGTTGTTCACGTTGCAAGCAGCGGGATACCAGTAGAAATGACTAATCCGATTGGGGGATTCCGATCGAATTAGCAACTATCGCGAGCGATCGCTAGTCGAGGAGAACAGGCACAACCAATATTTGCCTTTCCCTTGGATTTTTCAGGTATCGCGGAATAATGAATTTCACTCATAAAGCGATCGCTATTTTAGGTATTATTACTTCCCTCGCTGGATTGATGATTGCTAGCCGCGTCACCCTTCACTCATCAGGTAACGCACAGCAATCACAGACACAAATTCCCGTAAATCTACGCTATAGCATCGCTAATCTGGACACCCTTCATAGCCGTGCCAGCGTCGCTAAAAAAATTAATAATAACGGTCAAGTTGTTGGCTTTTTTAACCCTAACGACAGTACCCAAAATGCCTTCATCTATCGTGATGGCAAAATGACCGAAATTAACAGCCTTAACAGCCGCTACAACGCCGCTACGAGTATCAATGACAACGGGGAAATAGTCGGTGTGATGACCTTTGCCAACGACAATTATCACGCCTTTTTTTATAAAAATGGCAAGACAATTGACCTTGGCACTTTTGGCGGTAAAAGCAGCGACGCCAGAAGTATCAATCGTAAAGGTCAGATAGTCGGATTTGCCGAAACTCGCAACGATAAGGCGCACGCCTTCCTGTACAGTAACGGCAAGAAGATTGACCTCGGCACCTTCGGAGGTGCGAATAGCTACGCTAACGACATCAATGAAAACGGACAAGTAGTTGGTTCCGCAGAGAATGGCGATCGCATTCCCAAAGCTTTCCTCTACAGCGGCGGTCAAAAAACTGACCTCGGTACGTTAGGCGGACAAAGCGGCACTGCTAATGCTATCAACAACCAAGGTCAGGTGGTTGGTGTGGCAGACACCGCGAATTATCGCCCTCAAGCCTTTCTCTACAACAATGGCAAGATGCTTGACCTCGGAACTTTAGGGGGACAAAGCAGCATTGCTCACAGTATCAACAATCAGGGGCAAGTGGTCGGTGAAGCAGAGAATGCCAGCCGCATCCCCCGCGCCTTTCTTTACAGTGGCGATCGCATGATTGACCTAAATCACGTCATTCCAGCTAATTCGGGTTGGGATTTAACCAGTGCCACCGACATTAGCGATCGCGGAGTCATTGTCGGCATTGGTACTTATAACGGCAAAATCCAAGCTTTCCAGTTAACACCCTTTACACGCTAATGCCGTTTCACGGCTTGTCCGCAAAAATTCCCTTAATGCCTTTGAAAAAAGCGTTGAAAACGTGAAATCTTCTTCTCTCTGTGTACTTTGCTACAAGTCTTTAAGTTAGTGCAATTGGAGCTAAGTTGCTTCTAAGCTTTTCTTGATACGAACAGGCCAGACGCCAAAAGCAATCAAACGCGCCGGGATATCGCGCAAAATCGGTAAGCGAAGCAAGAATGGCGGCTTAAATGTCTGGGTCGAGTCAATCGCCTTCGCAATAACCCGCTGCTGAACCAAAGACTGAAAGGCTTGGATAATCCGCGTCGGCAACTCCCGTTGGCGCTGTACTTTCACCAAGTCGCTTTCTTGCAACTGTCCTTTTTTCAGCGGCTCACTCAGCACATTTGCAGCGACCACTGCATCCTGAATCGCGTAGTTAATGCCAACTCCACCAACTGGCGACATGACGTGAGCCGCATCGCCAATCAGCAGCAAACCAGGGCGATACCAACGCTTGACGCGGCTAGACTCGACGGTAAGCAGCGCCACTTGGCTCCAATCATGTAATTCTTGCATCCGGTCTGCAAACAGGGGTGATATCTCAGCTACAGACTGACGCAAAGTTTCTAAACCCGCTTCCCGCAACTGTTGATAGCTACCCTTAGGAATCACATAGCCAACCTGCCAATAATCAAAGCGGTTCAGCAGAACCAAAAGATGACCGCCAGCAACGCGCCCCATTGTTTCTTCGGGATCGTCCGCTTTGCGAGGTAAGCGGAACCAAAGCACATCCATTGGCGGCGAAGTCTTGATCGGTTCCATCCCGGCTAATTGGCGGATGCGAGAGAAGCGTCCGTCTGCGCCAATGGTCACTTGACATCGGACTTCATGCCAGCCGCCGTGTCCCCGGTAGCGTACACCCTGGATGACCCCATTTTCTTCAATCAACTCCTGTACGTTCGTTCCCATCACCAGCTGAAAATTTGGATAGCGTTTCGCTTCTCCAGTAATGAATTGCAGGAAATCTACCTGGGGAAGCATGGTGATGTAGGGGTACTTCGTCTTCAAGTGGCTGAGGTCAACAAATCGAATCGGCCCCTCGGTCGTTTTCAGAGTAAGACTGGGAACCTTTGTGTGACGCATCTGCAACAAGCGATCTGCCAAACCGAGTTCATCCATGATTTCCATCACCGATGGATGAAGCGTGTCTCCCCGAAAATCGCGGTCGAAATCTTTGTGTACCTCCAGCAACATCACTGGGATGCCTTGACGGGCTAGGAGAAGCGCTAGGACAGCCCCCGCAGGCCCTCCACCGACAATGCAGCAGTGTGTTTGCTGTACATCAAGAATATCGTGGGTCGTGGCGGGGATCTCGGTCTGCGGAGTAGTTGGAATTGCGTTCATCTTAAACACCTCGTGAAATCAGTTCAACTTGAAATCAGTTCAACTAGAGGCGATCGCTTCTGTTTCTAAAATCGGCTGGGAAAGAACAGAGGCTTGCATTTCCATCGTTGCAACTAATTCTTTGGGTGCATTCACCCGACTGGGGGAGTCTAAATATTCACCCGTAACGGCTGGCGAAACTGCCTTCATCTGGTGACGAATGCTGTAGTATCGATGAGTCTGAGCAATGATAGCTCGCTCCTGCATCGAGTCATTGGCAATTTTCTTACGCAGTTTAATAATTGCATCAATCACGGCTTCTGGTCTGGGAGGACACCCCGGCAGATAAACATCTACGGGAATTAACTTATCGACTCCTCGCACCGCCGTTGGTGAGTCTGCGCTGAACATCCCGCCAGTAATCGTGCAAGCACCCATTGCAATCACGTACTTGGGTTCTGGCATTTGTTCGTAGAGGCGCACCAATGTTGGAGCCATTTTCATAGTGATGGTGCCTGCGGTAATCATCAAGTCAGCCTGACGAGGACTTGCCCAAGGTTTCAAGCCAAATCTGTCAAAATCAAAACGGGCTGCAAACATCCCCATCATTTCAATAAAGCAGCAGGCAGTCCCAAACATCATAGGCCACAGGCTGGAGAGGCGTGCCCAGTTGTAAAAATCGTCTACGGTTGTCAAAACGACATTTTCAGAAAGACTATGGGTAATCTCAGGTCGTTCAATGGGGTTGAGAATCTGAGTTTTTTGCTTGTCAGGTTCAATAATGGTTGCTGTCGGATTCATCTTTTCCTCCTATAGCTCAATCTATAAATGCTTGCATCGAGAATGCTGTGGATCCCGGTCTACATAGAAGTTGGAATTGCGTTCATCTTGAACACCTCGTGAAATCAGTTCAACTAGAGGCGATCGCTTCTGTTTCTCATATCAGCTGGGGAAGAACAGAGGCTTACATTCCTATCGTTACAACTAATTCTTTGCGTGCATTCACCCGACTGGGCGATTCTAAATATTCTCCAGTCAAAATCAAAACGGGCTGCGAACGTCCCTTCCATGAAGGCAAAAGCACTCCTGAACAGGATAGACCATAGACTGAACAGGGTTGCCCGGTTGTAGAGGTCATCTACAGTTTTTGAAGCAATATTTTTAGAAAGACTACAAGTAATTTTAAATTTTTTTATTGATTAATGAATTCGTTATTCTTTAATAGCAACTGTTTAATAACTAATGAGCAAGCGAATTTTTATTAATTAACAACGAGTAAACTGCAACCCCTCAAGAAAATAGTATCAGAAGAATTGAAATCGATTGCGACCCTGTTCTTTGGCACGGTACATAGCATAGTCTGCATTTTTAATTAAGGTATCTACAGTGTTCCCATTAAAAGGATAGATGCTAATACCAATACTGACAGTTACGAAGATAGTTTGTCCGTTGAGAATGAAAGGCTGAGATAGGGTTGATAAAGTCTTTTCTGCAACTCTGGCAGCATCTTGAACTCTACTAATTGCAGGTAAAATTACTGTAAATTCGTCACCACCCAAACGCGAGACGGTATCGCTGCCGCGCAAGCAACCCGTGAGTCGTTGAGCGACCATCCGTAACAGCAGGTCGCCCATGTCATGTCCGAGGGTGTCATTAACCTGCTTAAAGCCATCCAGATCAAGAAACAAAAGAGCAAACAACTGGTTATTACTACTACCCCATTCTAGAGCTTGAACCATGCGTTCATAGAATTGTTTACGGTTAGGTAGACCAGTCAGTGGATCGTGATAAGCTAGATGACGCATCTGGTCTTCTGAAAGCTTTAATTCGGCGTTAGAACGGATTAACTCTTCTGCCGTTCGTTTCAACTCTTCTTCTATCCGCTTGCGTTCAGTGATATCTCGGATGACACCAACTAAAAAAATATTACCGGCAGCATCTTTGTGGAGCGATCGCTTGGTAGCGATTAGGTGAGTTGTACCAAAGATATCCGTAAATTCTTCTTCATTTTCTTGCTCCTCACCACCTTGTAACACTTGCTCATTGTTCTGCCAAAAAACTTCAGCCTCATGTTTAGGAAAAAACTCATAAGCAGACTTTTTAAGTAAAGTTTCTAGGGGATAACCAATAAATTTGCAATATGCCTGATTTAAAATAATCCAACGATGTTCTTTGTCTTTGACAAAAATTGGATCGGGGATGGTATTAATCACCTTTTGCAAAAACTCTTTAGAGCGTTTTAACTCCTCCTCCAAATAAGACAGATGACTCACGATCGCGATCGCAGACCCTACAAGCCCCAGGAGTGGAGGAATCAGCGGTATCCACCAACCGAAGAGAAAGGCCAGGTAGGAAATACCGAGCAATCCAGCCCCAGCCGCTAAAATACTGAGACCAGACTTTCTAGGGAGACGCAATCGCCAACTGATATAGGCACCTATCCACGACCAAACCAAAATCCACAAGGCTTCTACGAGATCGGGCCAGACGTTGATTAAGGAACGTCCGTCCAGAGCAGCGCTCAGGAGCGCACTGGTAAAATTGGCTTGGAGTTCGACACCTGAAATCCTTTGTGCGCCTTGGTTGAGACGGCTACTGTAAGGGGTGTAGAAAAAATCCTGGAGGCTGGGTGCGGTTGAACCAATCAAAACAATGCGATCGCGTAGAAGGCTGGGTTGTACCCGATTTGCCAGAACATCTACCATTGAAACAATCTGAAAGCTATTGGGTTGCTTAAAGTTGGCTAATACTTGATAACCCTGGGCATCAGCCGTCACATAAGCCCCATCATTTGATTTAAAAACTGGGAAAACACCCCTCCCTAGCTGTAGGTAATCGGGGTTCACTCGCGACGGACTAGGAGTAATTCCCTTTTCCTTCAAATAAATCAATGCCAACTGAAGCGCAAAACTTGTATGTAGTTTGTTATCTACGTGTGCATATAAAAAGCTACGGCGCACCTTACCATCACCATCAACGACCACATTATTAAAACCAACTTGCTGGAGACGGTTTAGTTCTGGGGATGGTGGAACACCCAAGCTTTTTTCAGTCTTCAATAGTTCAATTCCGATCAAGTTAGGGATCGTTTGAACAGCTTTGATGAATTCTGCATGACCGGGTGGTACTGGGAGATCGCGATAAATATCCAGACCAATCGCTCGTGGCTCAAAGGCATTTAGTTTTTGTACTAAAGTTGCCATAACTGCATCAGGAATGGGCCATTGTCCCACCTGCTTTAAGTCTTTTTCATTAATTTCGACAATGACCACGCGCTCGTCTATTCGTTCTGAAGGACGCAAACGAAACAGCTGGTCTAAGGCTGCCAATTCCCAGGATTGAAACAGTCCAGCCATCCGCAGGATAATGATGCAGCTTGCAACAGCCGACGAAGCGATCGGCACTCGGCGCTCTTGTTGAAGCAACAGCTTCAATCTTGTCCATATACTTTTTTTTAGCATCGACCTGGTTGCAGGGTTATGCAAACAATTTTGTTGTATACACCATCGTGATACAACTTTCCTCAGTATGTGTAGATGGCTCGGTGAAAACTTTGAGTCTGGTCAATGAGAGACTTTTTAAAAATCAGAGTTGCTGATTATCCTTTCTTCAATACTAGGACAGCAGCGTTGTTGCTGTTTTGGCTATCCGTAAAGTGCTAAATAATGGGATGATGAAACGATGCCTCACCATGCCAAAGATTGTGCCGTAGAAGTATTCGGTTTTGATTTTAGCAACTGCTGAAAAGGCCAAATACTTCTACGGCAAATATCTTTTTTTCCGTTTAGGGTGACATCGCTATTTTCTAGGGCACCCAAATTTAAAGCCCTGGCAAGGAGTTCTGAAAGTTGCGAGGACCTGTATAACCCGATAAATCAGCCAGTTTCTCTAAAGATTTCACACCTGGCTCGACCAATTTACCGTTGACTTCCCAGCTGGGGTAGCTTTGAATCCCTGCTTTTTGGCAGATTTCTGCCTGCTGCTGTGGTGATTTGGGATCGGCACACTCAATATAATTGATTTGACTGAATGCCTCTTTCCCAAACAATTGCTTTTGATCGTGGCAGTGAGAACACCAGAAAGCGCCATACATCTTTGCTCCTGCCGCTTCAAGATGTTTCGCTAAAGCAACTTCTGCGGAGCTAGAGGCGGTGGTAATGGGAAAGGTTTGCGATCCGGTGGTAGCGGAGCCACCCCCTGAAGCAAGTGGTGATTTCACAGTGGCATAGACGCCCAGAGTGCTAACTAGGGCTACCATTGCCACGACGATCCCGGTAAAAAAGAGTTGTCCCCAGTCCTCCCAAGCGCGACCGATCAAGGTCAGCACTAACAAGCTAAGGGAGAAGAAAGCGGAGGCAAGACAGTAGAGACAAACGGCTTTGATTTCAAATGCCAGTAGATACATCAAGTAGCCGCTGAAAACCGTCATAGCGGTGCCACCGGCAAATAGTAGCAACCAAGTCCAGTTTTCCAGTTGAGAATGGAGGTCTTTTTTTTCAACTGGGTTGGCTACCATCGGAGCGAGGGCGAAAGCGACCATGCTGACATAAGCCAGCAAGCCAAACAAAGTTAAGGGAACACCAAAGACGGTGGCGTAGGGGCTGGAGAGGACTTGATCGCAACCGCTGGTGGGACAGGCAGCAGAGCCTCCTGTTAGCTTGACTACGGTTAGATAGCCTGTCACTAAGGCACCTAAAATAGCGATCGCCGCAATCAGCAGACGCGACCAGCGATGAATCCAGGGAGTAGAACGTCGGCGGCTCATGTCAGAACTGAGGTAGGAGGGCTGAGAAGTGAGAATCGAAAACTGAAGCGCGAAATTATCGCAGGTTAGAGAACTCAGTAAAAAGTTTTGAGATGTTAGTTTTTTGGAGTTAATTTAGAAAACCAACAACTAAAAACTAACAACTAACAACTGCAACTAACAACTAATAAGTGACCGAAGAAACTGGCTTGGGTTCCGCTTTGGTCGCAAAGCTGCGTCGGGTTGCTTCCACAAATTGGCTGACCCGAATCGGGTCAATGGGCTGCTCGATCCGCCCGTGGCGCTTGAGAGAGCTGGAAACAATCACGCCATCTGCGGCTTGCATCAGCGTAGAAATATTTTCCCAGTTGGCACCACTGCCGATAAATACGGGCGTCCCGTTGGCAGCGGCGGTTGCTAGTTCCAAGTCTTCTAGACTCGGAGGGCTACCCGTCGCCCAGCCACTTAAAATGACGCCATCTGCTAAACCCCGCTCAATCGTCTCTTGCACTGCTGTGGTTAGATTTGGGGAACCTAAAGGGCGACCGTGCTTGACTAAGACATCTGCCAAAATTTTTACATTACTGCCCAATTCCCGACGGTAACGGAGCAATTGATGCGCCTCTCCCTCAATCAGCCCTTGGTCAGTTGCCATGACGCCGGTAAGGACGTTGACGCGGATAAACTGAGCGTGGACGCAGGATGCAATTGCGATCGCGCTATGGGCATCATTGCGTAATACATTAATGCCTACAGGTAACGTCACCAAGTTCATGAGCCGCTGGATAATCAGTGTCATTGCACTAACGACCGCTGGATCTACCTGGTTTTTACTAAAAGGGGCGTCAAAGAAATTTTCCACAATAATGCCGTTCACGCCTCCAGCAGATAGCGCGGTCGCTTCCTGCTCAGCTCGATCGATAACCGCTTTCAGGCTACCTCCCCAGCGGGGAGATGTCGGCAGCGGCAGAAGATGAACCACGCCAATGATGGGATTCGGTGTCTTGAAGATTTGATTTAAGTCCACTTGTCTACCTGAAAACACCGGCAAATTCTTGCTACACCTGTCGGTTATTCTCCTCCAAGCAGCAAAAATGGCAGTGAAATGAATCGCATCTTGGATGATGCCATTCTAGAATTTTATCTAGAATGGAGACAGGGGTAGATACCACTATCCAGTTCCCTACTCTGGTTGGTGAGTGGAAGATAGATTCTTCAACGACTCAACTCCTATCTTCATACCCAAACCCGATCCTCCCAGTTTGACACTCACGTCCCACTGGGTCGTACACTGCTGTGCCAAGAATAGGGTATAATATTTTGGCTTCAGCTTCTAACAGAATTTCTTTAGCCGTATTTAAACCGCATGGGCAATAAGCCAACAATTGCAATTTCTCACTTGGGCTGCGAAAAAAACCGTATTGATACCGAACATATGTTAGGTCTGTTGGTACAGGCAGGGTACCAAGTAGACAGTAATGAAGAATTAGCAGAATATGTTATAGTTAATACATGTAGTTTTATTGAGGCTGCAAGGACAGAGTCTGTCCGCACCTTAGTAGAACTGGCGGAAGCGAACAAAAAGATTGTAATCACAGGCTGCATGGCGCAGCACTTCCAAGAGCAGCTGCTGGATGAATTGCCAGAAGCAGTTGCCGTGGTGGGCACCGGCGATTATCACCAAATCGTCGATGTGGTTCAACGAGTGGAAGGCGGTGAACGGGTCAAGCAAGTTTCAGAGCTGCCGACCTACATAGCCGATGAAACAACGCCTCGCTACCGCACGACATCGGAAGGTGTCGCGTACCTGCGGGTAGCGGAAGGATGTGATTACCGCTGCGCGTTCTGCATTATTCCCCATCTCCGGGGAAATCAGCGATCGCGCTCCATTGAATCCATCGTCGCCGAAGCCCATCAGCTAGCCTCGGAAGGAGTCCAAGAGTTAATTCTCATCTCCCAGATCACTACCAACTACGGTCTGGATATTTACGGGAAGCCGAAACTGGCGGAACTTCTACGGGAGTTGGGAAAGGTTAACATTCCGTGGATTCGGATGCACTATGCCTATCCCACAGGCTTAACACCAGCCGTCATCGAAGCAATTCAGGAGACTCCTAACGTATTGCCCTATTTGGATTTGCCGTTACAGCACTCCCACCCGGAAATTCTCCGCGCCATGAACCGACCTTGGCAGGGACAGGTAAACGACCAAATTATTGAGCGGATTAAAACAGCTCTGCCTGATGCTGTACTGCGAACCACTTTCATTGTCGGGTTCCCTGGCGAAACGGAAGAGCATTTTGCACACTTGCTACAGTTCGTCCAGCGCCATGAATTTGACCATGTAGGTGTGTTTACTTTTTCTCCAGAAGAAGGCACCCCTGCCTTCACCTTGCCCAATCAACTGCCCCAAGAAGTCATGGATATCCGTAGGGATGCCTTGATGGAAGTTCAGCAGCCAATTTCCTTGAGAAAAAATCAAGCTTGTGTCGGCAAGATGGTTGATGTCTTGATTGAGCAAGAACATCCAGAAACTGGGGAATTAATCGGTCGATCTGCCCGATTTTCTCCGGAGGTAGACGGATTAGTCTACGTCCAAGGCGACGTCCCATTAGGTTCTATAGCATCGGTGGAAATTACAAGCACTGACATCTACGACCTGTATGGTCATGTCGCCAAGCCCGAAGCATGAAGAATGACAACTCAAGAATGAAGGCTGAAGAACTAAGGCAAATATTAATTCATACTTCAAACTTCATACTTAAAAACTTCATACTTCGCAATTCACAATTCTCGAACACTAACAACTAACAACAAATTATGACCCTTTCGTTCACAAGCCTAGGCCTTTCAGAAGCTCGCATTCAGCAACTAGAAAAACTAGGCTTCACTGCGCCCACACAAATTCAATCCCAAGCCATTCCTCATCTGTTGGCTGGTCGGGATGTGGTGGGACAATCCCAAACTGGAACCGGAAAAACAGCGGCTTTTTCGCTGCCGATTTTGGAACGGATCGACATTAAAAATCCCGCAGTCCAATCGCTGATTTTGACACCGACGCGGGAATTAGCTCAGCAAGTTGCTCTGGCAATTCGCAGCTTTAGCAACGAGCGGCGGTTGGGTGTGCTGACAGTATATGGCGGTCAAGCTATCGACCGGCAGATCCAGCGCCTCAGACAGGGCGTTCAGATCGTAGTTGGAACCCCAGGACGGGTGATTGATTTGCTCAACCGGGGAGAGCTTAAGCTCGATCAAGTCAACTGGCTGGTATTAGATGAAGCCGATGAAATGTTGAGCATGGGCTTTATTGACGATGTAGAAACCATCCTCAAGCAAGTCCCCACCGAGCGTCAGACGGCATTTTTCTCGGCGACAATGCCGCCGACCATTCAAAAATTGATTGCGAAGTTCTTGCGATCGCCAATGAACGTCTCTGTGGAGCAGCCCAAAGCCGCTCCCTCCCGGATTAACCAGGTGGTGTACATGGTGCCCCGCGGCTGGTCAAAATCTCGCGCCTTGCTGCCCATCTTAGAACTGGAAGATCCCGAATCTGCCCTAATCTTTGTGCGGACACGCAAGACAGCCGCGGAACTGACCAACCAACTGCAAGCTGCCGGTCACAGTGTAGACGAGTACCACGGCGACCTCAATCAACAAGCCCGGGAACGGCTGCTGATGAGGTTCCGCCAACACCAAGTGCGCTGGGTAGTCGCCACCGATATTGCGGCGCGGGGTTTAGACGTTGACCACCTGAGCCATGTGATTAACTACGATCTGCCAGATAGCGTGGAAAGTTACATCCACCGGATCGGGCGTACAGGTCGCGCTGGTAACGCAGGAACAGCCATTTCCCTGATTCAACCGATGGATCGTCGGAAATTGGTGCTAATTGAGCGGAAAGTCCGACAAACCCTGAAAATCGTCCAAATTCCCACACGGGCGGAGATCGAAGGGCGACGTCTGGAAAAACTGCAAGCTCAAGTACGCGAAGTATTGAGCGGAGAGCGCATGGCTTCGTTCTTGCCTGTCGTGGCGCAACTAAGTGAAGAATACGACGCCCACGCGATCGCGGCAGCAGCACTGCAAATGGTGTACGACCAAACTCGTCCCTCTTGGATGTCCAGCGAACAAGAAACACCAATGGACGATCGGGGAATCTCTACTAAGCCAAAGCTGATCAAGCGTCCCAAACCAGAAGTGAAAAGCGAGAACACAGAAGTCAGAAGGCAAAAGCCTGAAGAAATCCGCAATTAAAGTAGCGTAGAAAACGAAAATTTCTTCTAGCTTCTGTTGAAGGAGAGAGAATAAATGACAGGGGTGAACTTCTCCCCGTCTCCCCTCTCCATTTTGAGAAGAGTGGGTTTAGTTCAAGGGTCGGTTTTTTATAGACAAACTCTGGAGCGAACCCACTTTGGCAATCCCTTTCCCCTCTCTGACTCCTGTGGCTTTAACTGTATCTGCTGCGAATTCTCCTGCCCTAAGTAACCCTGTTGGACGGCAGTCCTGGCCTGGACTGATTGAGGCATATCGGCAATATCTGCCGGTGACGGACACAACGCCAGTCGTAACACTGCTGGAGGGCAATACTCCATTGATCCCGGTTCCCGCGATCTCTCAGATTGTGGGTAAACAGGTGCGCGTGTTGGTGAAGTATGACGGTCTCAATCCCACTGGTAGCTTTAAAGACCGGGGGATGACGATGGCAATTTCTAAGGCAAAGGAAGCTGGTGCCAAAGCCGTCATTTGCGCCAGTACCGGCAACACTTCAGCCGCTGCTGCTGCCTATGCCCGTCGGGGCGGAATGCGAGCGTTTGTATTGATTCCCGATGGCTACGTGGCGCTAGGCAAGTTAGCTCAGGCGTTGCTGTATGGGGCGGAAGTTTTGGCAATTAAAGGAAATTTTGACCGGGCGCTTGAAATTGTACGGGAGATGGCAGAAAATTACCCCGTCACGCTGGTGAACTCGGTAAATCCCTATCGCTTAGAAGGACAAAAAACTGCTGCTTTTGAAGTGGTAGAAGCGTTAGGAAATGCTCCCGATTGGCTGTGCATCCCCGTAGGGAATGCCGGAAATATAACTGCATACTGGATGGGATTTTGTCAATATCATCAGGAAGGGAAATGCGATCGCTTGCCCCGAATGATGGGATTCCAAGCGTCTGGCGCATCTCCCCTGGTTACAGGTCAGGCAGTGCCGAATCCAGAAACCCTGGCAACCGCTATTCGCATCGGTAATCCTGCTAACTGGGAACGGGCGATCGCTACTCAACAAGCCAGCATGGGTCAGTTCAATGCGGTGACAGATGGCGAAATTTTAGAAGCCTATCGTCTCTTGGCATCCGAAGAAGGTATTTTCTGCGAACCGGCTAGTGCGGCTTCCGTTGCTGGACTTCTGAAAGTAAAAGATCAAGTTCCCGCAGGCGCTACCGTAGTGTGCGTCCTGACTGGGAATGGTTTAAAAGACCCAGATACGGCAATTAAACATAGCGAAAATTCGTTTAAACAGGGAATTGAGCCAGATTTAGCGACCGTGGCTCAGGTAATGGGATTTTGAGCAGTTAGGCTCAGTTTCATTAGATTATTTCTGAAGTGTGCGCTCCCTCCAAACCTTCCTTATTGCGGTGGTTAAGGAGGGAACTTTACACCCTTTAAGCTTTTGAGCCGGGATTGCGCCCCTCCTCTTCTTGTGAAGACGGAGGGGTTTGTTTATTGTTTTTGCTAGCTTGAGTGCTTACTCCTACCCACTGACCGCGCGGAGCTGATTGGCCTGATGCCGCTGGTTGGCGGGTTATGCGCTCCCGACTAAGTCGATCGAGGGTATCCCCAATCGCAGTCGTTAAACTTCTGCGGGTTTGTGCATGATTGGTCTGCTCAGATTTTAAAGCCTGGGTCAGGCGATCGCGCTCAACCATCGCCTCGGTTAGTTTTGCTTTCAACTCCTCCAAATTTTCTAGTTGTTCTACTTCTGCACGAATCGCCTCCACAGCACCCGGGTTGTCCTCTGTGGGTTGCGGTGAACTCTGGAGTTGCCGTAGTTGACTTTTGAGCTTTTCAATCTGTTGTTGAGCTAGCTTTGCCTCAGTTCGGCGTTGCTGCGCTTCTGTGTTATACAGTTGACGCCAGTTTGCCGCACTTTCCAAAGCCGCATCGCGATCGCGCTCTAACTCTGCTAGCTGCTGTTTCAGGGTCTTAATTTCAGCCAACCACTGCGCTACCTCGTGGGCCATTAATAACGACTCCTCATCGGTTACAACGATCAATTTTTAACAAAATTTGCCGATTTGTCATACACACTATCGATAGTTTTACAAAACCCCTGTAACCTTAGTAGTTGATTTGGCACAGTATAGAAAACGTTGTATACGGAATCAAACAATAATGCGCTCGTTCTTAGCCTATGCTGCTCTTAGAGGCTCCTCAATCCGTTTTTTCCGTTTCTTTCGACATCTCAGATGGGCGACTTTAAAGAAAACCTTCCAGCGCGTAGCCCAACGGCGGTTAACAGGACTTTCGGCAGAAATGGCCTACAACGCCATGTTAGCTTTGTTTCCAGCCATTTTGGCAATCTTGACCGCAATTGGCCTGTTTCAATCCTCATCAGACACTTTTGAAGGGTTAGCTAAGCAATTGAGTGAAATTGCTCCTCAAGAAGCTCTTTTCCTTATTGAAGGTTTTGCCCGCGAAATCAGTCAATCGCAAAATCAAGGGCTGTTTTCCCTCAGTTTTGTTGCAGCTATTTGGGCGTCTTCTGGGGCGCTGAGTGCCGCCATGACCGCTCTCGATCAAATCCATCAGATTCCGCTAGAACAAACCCGACCCTTTTGGAAAGCCAAATTAATTTCTATCGCTCTAACAATTGGTACCATTGTCCTGCTGATTATTGCTTCCTTTTTAGTATTTATTAGCGACCTGATTGTGAAGCTATTAATCAGCCAAAGTGGATTATTGGAATTGTTAAGTATTTGGCGGCTTTTTAGCTGGCCTTTGGCATTAGGCATTGTCGCCTCAGCCTTTGCTTTTATCTATCGCTATGGTCCTAGCCGCTGGGTTGCTGGAACCCCGATTATGCCAGGAGCAATGGTAGCGGCTGTATCCTGGGCGATTATATCAGCTTTGTTTCGGCTTTACGTCTCTAACTTTGGTAATTACAACAAAGCCTATGGTGCAGTAGGTGCCGTTATTGTTTTAATGCTATGGCTGTATATGAGTTCTCTAGTACTGCTGATTGGCGATCAGTTAAACGTTACGGTGGGAGAATCTATGCGGCATCACAGCAAGGCGAAACTAGCCTCTTTAGAGGCTGAGTCGGCACCAGAATCAAAAGCTGGGTAAATTGAGATTTAAACTTTTTCTGGGTACTTCATTAAGGGAACTGTCGGTGTTTCCTCCTCAATGCGGATTTGCACTTCTTTGACATAGGAACTCATGTAAGACATCACTGCATAGATAAAGAGAACAACACCGACCATCTCCAAGCACTCTTCCAAGCTTGACATCAGCATATATCCAATCGCCTGTATTGTCTGCTTGGTTGATGTGGCTCCCCAAATTAAACGACCATAGTGATATACGTAAAATCCACTCACTAACTCCATGCCAATCGACCCTCCAACAAAGAAAGTTCCGGCAATCAGAAATAAACGCCGTATCTTTGCGGGAAGATGGACGAGAAATTTTAAGAAGAATATTAAGGTAAGAAATACAAAAGCAATACCGAAAATTACCCAAGTATAGTATAAAAATCCGGTAGCTTTGAATGTATCTCGAAGTGGCTCAATCGTCTTTTCATGGAAACTTAGCCATTCGTCTGCTGATAGAAAGAGAAAAAGAACCGACAGAGCGCCCCAGTGGAAGGTATAGCGATCGCTTTCAGTTTTCTTCGCGTAGGTAATAACCGCTAGCAAAATTGAACAAAGTAATAACAGCGATGCTGAAAACAAGGCTGGAAAATTTTTCTCACGATCGACGTTGAATAACTCTACTACTTTATTTAACCATAAGAGCTTATAACCTTGCTGGTATAAGAAGTGCCTTGTTAACTGACTGGCAAGGCTGGCAAAGATGAACCCTATGACTGCGAAAATCAGAAATTTCCTAGCTTTCTTTGGAGAGATGAAAAACTGCATTTTGAAACCTCTCTTAAAAAATTTAAGCTTGGTGAAATGAAGAATTGAAAAATTCCCCGAATTTTTAAAGTACTATTTGAGTGATAATGGGCGATTAAAAAGCAGGAAGCGTACGGGATTTCTCGGCTAGCGATCGCGATATCCAGCACAAATGACACGAGGTTACGCTCGTGTTTTGGTAAAAGTCCCGCGTCAAAATGATTAAGAATAAGTTAATGACAGATTAAGCAATATATAACAAAGTGTCAAGTCAAAGTCTATTGAGATTTCCGTCGAAGAATGGACACCAACACGCAAAAGTGTTATTAGGTCTGCTTTCCAGGAAAGTTGACTCTAAACGATTAACCTAAAATAATTAAAACTAAACTTATTAAAAGCAAAAACCACCTTGTACTTTTGGGTAGAAGGTGGTTTAAGAAAGTAATTAGAAGTGGAGCCTACGGGAATCGAACCCGTGTCCAAATTGGGTATTAACCTATCGCTCATTCACAGGTTTAGCCTATCTAACCCTCAAGGCGGGAACCATCCATTATCCCGGATGACAGGATTCTCTGATGAGGTCTTAGCTAGCAAATCTACCAGAGACGACTTGCTATCGCATCCGTTGGGGTTGTTCTGTAGCCCTTAACGGAGTCAGACTACAGACGCTCAGAAACCTAAGATGAGGTTTTTAGGCAACGACAGCTGCCTGACGAGCGAATGCTACGATGTTGTTTTTCGCAGTTACTTTTTTTTGAGTCCAGTATTAACGAGAGAAGACTCACTCTCGACCTGAATCACGGGGCAGCGTTCGCCAACCTGTCGAAACCATTAAGGCCCCCTGTCTTACATATCCTATTATAGTTATTTGTTGAAGGAATGACCGGATTTAAGAAGGTTTCCAGAGACAGTTTTAGGGAGTAATAGCCGAACGATTAAGTTCGGTTTAATCGGCGGTTGGCACCCCAAATTTAAAGGGAAAGGCGATCGCTGCCAACTGTACAAACGTTGATAGAAGCAGCAGCTAATTATCCTTCTGTTTGTCTGACTTGTCCGGTTTTTCCGGCTTGTCTGGTTTTTCCGGCTTTTCCTGCTTTTCCGGTTTTTCCGGTTTTTCCGATTCCGGTTGGGATTGAGTTTCTGCTTTTGGTTTTGTGATGGGCACAACAACTGAATTCGGCGGTGCGGAAGTCTCTGGTGCAGAAGATGAAGGTTCCGGATTAGTCGGCTTGCGATCGCTGCGAGGGAATGGCGGCGTTATCTCCGAAGCGGGAGAAGATTGTGGATTGGTAGCAGCCGGTGGGATTTGTTCGGATGTAGAAACCGGCTGTTTTTGCTCCTGAGGTTCTATTTCTGGCTGTCCGGCATTCTTGTTCGCCTCACCACTCGATCGCGGCTTGTTTGAGTTTGAGGATTTCGATGAAGTGTTTGAGGCTGGAACATCCCGGTTAACGCGCTGCGGCTGCGATTTTCTGCGGAAGGGTTTTTGAACTTCAACGGGTTTCCGTTCAGACTCAGCAGCAGTGCTATTGACTTTCTCTACGGGTTCGGGAGTGATAGTTTTTGCCTCTTGCGGCTGATTTTGCGGCTGGGATTCTGGTTGGGCAACAGGGGAAACATCGGGCGGTTGAGGCTGACGCCAGACAGAACTCAACGCGATCGCTAAACCGGATGCGATCGCGATTCCTGTAGCAATGAAAAGACTGCGGGGATTTCGGAAGAAGGAAGAACTGGATTGATGGTTTCTTTCTTCTGGTACGGGCGAAGCGATCGCGCCTCCATTTCTTGAACCCGAATTTTTTCCCACTAAAGCTTCGCCTCTAGGCGGTGATGGAGAGATCGCTGGGATAGTTGCCCCTGTATGAGTTGGCGGCATTGTTTCGGCAGTGGAACCTCCAAACTGACGATCCGGCAACAGAGACAGCCATTCATCTACACTGCCAGGTCGATATTGAGCATCAACAGCCATCCCGCGCATCACCGCCTGATTTACCGCCGGACTCAGGTAGTGTTTTAAGTCGCGGGGTGCTGGCATCGGTTGCCTGTCTCTGAGTACCGCAGGCGTTGGTACTGTTGCCGTTAACAGCGCGTAAAGTGTGGAGGCTAACCCATAAACATCCGTCGCTGAGGTGCGCTTTGCTTGGGGCAGGTACTGCTCAATGGGGGCATACCCTTCGGAAACAATACTTGTGTGAGTTTGGGTTGAGTCTGGCGTAAACTCCCGCGAAATCCCAAAGTCAATCAGCACCACCTCTTGAGTTCCTTGGCGCAGAATGATGTTCTGGGGCTTGATATCCCGATGCAGCAGATTATTTTGATGCACCACTTTGACTGCTGCCCCAATCTGCTGCATGAAGTGGATAGCAGCGGACTCTGGCAGCGGCTTGTCCGGAAACACGACCTCTTGCAAAGTTTGACCCGCAATATAGTCCATTACCAGGTAGGGCAACCCAGCTTCCAAAAAGAAATCGTTAACCCGAACGATATTGGGATGGACGCACAACGCCAAACGTCTTGCTTCATCCTGAAACTGACGCCCAAATCTGGCAAAGTCAGGATGCCGACAGAGGGAATCGTTAAGCGTTTTAATGACTACAGGTTGACCCAAGTAGTGGTGGGTGGCTTGAAAGGTAACGCCAAAGCCACCCCGTCCCAGTTCTCGATCGAGAGTGTATTTGCCACCCTGCAAAGTTTTGCCAACTAGCGTGTCCATGCAATCACCAAGAATGAAGGATGAGCTAATTTGAACTCATTTTAAATTTCTCTTCCTTCCGATGTTAGAACCTTTGACCGATCCCGAATTGGAGTCGGCTTTCACCGTGGTCGTTGATACCAAAGTCAGCCCTGAGCAAGCCAATCGGGGATTGGACGCGCACACCAGCTCCGTAGCCAAAGCCAGTTCCCTGTTTGCCACGGACAGTTCCAGGTTCTCCCGGCACCGTATCGCCAGAGCCTAAGTCGGAGCCAAAGTCAGCGAATAAAACGCCACCTACCGGCTTAAAAACTGGGAAGCGATACTCGGCAGAGGCTAACACATAGCTGCGACCGCTGGCAACATCACCACTTCCGTAGCCCCGTACAGAATTGATGCCACCTAGATTAAAGGCTTCATAGGGCGGGAGATTGCCGATGGTTGTGCCTCCCTGCACGTTGAAGGCTAATACATCTGGAGTTGCACCGTTGGTTAAATTAAAGGGTATGTACTGGCTGTAGTTTGCCTTAACCCGGTTCATCAAGATACTGCCGTTCCCAACCGGGATCGATTGTTCTGTACTGAGGCTGACGACCGAGCCTTTGGTTGGGTTAATTGGATTGTCTCGTTTGTCTTGTGCGATCCCAGCAGACACGGAAACTTTGTCGTCGATACCGTTTTGGCTATAGGAAAGGCGATTTCCTAATTCATCTACGGGTGAGAGATTGCCTTTGCTATCGCGGATGCTAGTACGGGTGTAGTTCACGCCTACCGATGCCTGCACATCGCCTACAGGTTTCGTGAAGGTGACGCCGCCGCCAAACTGCCCTTCCCGAACTTTGTCCCCATTCGGCAACTTGACATCTTCATTGAAGGTTTCGGAAAGTTGCCGCTGTCGAGATGCCTCGATACTATATCCAGGGCGGTCTGGATTGCTGGCGCGATAGGGACTGGTAATATTCCCATTAAACTGTAAGTCGCTCCGGCTTGCTTGGACATTCAAACCTACCTGCTGGTTAATGCCCCCAAAATTCTGGTCTTTATAATTAATGCTGCCGAAGATGCCACTATTCTCGCTGTAACCACCCCCAACGTTGACGGCGCGGGAAGTGCGTTCGGTAAGGTCGTAGCTAACGTCAACTTTTCGAGAATCGCCAGTAAGGGAAACATCTGCGTTGTCAAACAGCCCTAACTGATACAACCGTTGCAAGTCTGTTCGTGCCGCATCGACCCGGAAGGGTTGACCCGGCTTCAGTTTTAGCTCCTGCCGGATGAAATTTTCTTGGGTGCGTCCTTTAGTTGGCTTGCCCTCGCTGTCTAAAAAGCGGATTTTCACATCCCCAACGGTGCCCTCAGCGACTTCAATGGCGACTACCCCATCCTGGCTGGGTTGCACGGCTAGCACTTGTGCTGCCACATAACCATTTTGCTTGTACCACTGATTGATTTGTTCGGCACTTTGGTTGAGGGCATTGGGACTAATTTTTGCCCCCAGTTGGGATTTAAAAATGTCGTTGGCAACCGCTGGGGTCAGGGCTTGGGCACCGGAAAGTTTGAGCGATCGCACGACGAGGGGTTTCACCTCGAAGACTGTCCTCAGTCCATTTGGCTCGGTATAACTGGTTACGTTGGCATCAGTAAATAGTCCGGTCGCTAAAATCGCCGTTACATCCTTTTGCAGCTGGCTTTGACTGGTATCTCCACCCGGACGAGTTTTAATCGTTTGACGGACAATTTGCTGCAACTCTGGTGTCGCTCCCGCTACCTCAATACCTGTCGCGGTCACGACCAAATCTGGTGAATTGAGAGAGCTAGCAGGCGCTTTTTGGGGAACGCGAGTCGTCTGAGTAAATTGAGGCAGTGTCCGGGTTTCCGGTGCCGCAATGGCTCTCGCGGGGCGGGTGGTGGCAGAATTAACGGGAACAACTACCTCAGGATTGACGGGTTGTTGAGCTGGCGCGGATGGCTGGCGCGTACCCGAACTAACGGGGACAACGACCTGAGCATCTGCTATTTTTTGAGTTGCGGCTGTTGAGGAGGGCACATCGGAAGTGACCGGGACAACGACAACTTCTTCAGCGTTTGGTGTCTGGGTTGGAGAGGAAGAAGTTGTACTGGCGCTAGCCAGAGAACTGAGATCGCTCGCAGCCAAAACCGCTAAAGTGCAAATAGCCAAAGAAGGAACGCGCATTATAGAAAACCAGGGAGAGAGAGGAGGAGAAGGAGATTGCATACAGATATCCAGCGAAATGGTATAAGACGGTAGCTAGTGTAAAATCGCTAATTGCTTATCGCTTACGAGGTTTTGTTAAATTTGACACTCGCTATTGCCGTCTGGTTCCATTCGTCGATTTTGAATTTGGAAATTTTTCCCTGGCTTCTCTGGAGTCAGGAAGGTTGGATTTTGGATTGGCGATGGACAAACAATCGAAAATCTAAAATCTGTGGAGGTCTGGGATGAGGGTACTGTGCCTCAGCAATGGTCATGGGGAGGACATCATTGCCGTCCGGATTTTGCAACAACTTCAGCAACAGTCTCATTCTTTGGAACTAGCAGCCTTGCCATTGGTAGGCGATGGGCGAGCTTATGCTGAGCTAGATATCCCGATCATTGGCCCCGTGCAGACGATGCCCTCCGGTGGCTTTATCTATATGGATGGGCGTCAACTGGTGCGAGATGTACAGGGCGGTTTATTACAGCTCACCCTCGCCCAGCACCGCGCAATCCGAAAGTGGGCGTCCCCAGGCAGACCCAAGGAGCGAGGTAGAGGGGTAATCCTGGCGGTGGGGGATATTGTCCCGCTGTTGTTTGGCTGGTTAAGCGGCGTTCCCTATGCTTTTGTGGGTACGGCTAAATCGGAATATTATTTGCGAGATGAAGCGGGGCCATTGCCACGGCGCGATCAACGAGGGCGCTGGGAAGGTTGGTCTGGGTCTGTTTACTTGCCTTGGGAACGGTGGCTGATGAGTCGGCGGCGTTGTAAGGCGGTGTTTCCCAGAGATGGGCTGACAACTCAGATGTTACAAAAGTGGTCTATCCCGGCGTTTGATTTAGGGAACCCGATGATGGACGGTCTGGAACCGCCGAGATCCAGGGCAATATTTTATTCGTCAAATACTGAACAGGAAGAGATGAGGCGATCGCTAATTGTGGCTCTTCTCCCCGGTTCTAGACCTCCCGAAGCTTATGCCAATTGGCAGCAAATTATGCAAGCTTGTGTGGGGTTAATGCAGGGGTTTGCACCTCGACCCGTCCTATTCCTGGGAGCGATCGCACTGGGGTTAAATTTAGATCCTTTGCGCCAAACCCTTA
>NZ_JAMPJZ010000054.1:0-38001 GCF_039961835.1 Trichocoleus sp. ST-U1 | reverse complement strand
TATTGAGGAAGTCAATCCTCCTGGAGAACACGCTCAGGCACCGGCATCTGATTTTGGCTTAGAAATGATGGATTTAGGATTGACCTCCAATCTAAAATCGATAGTCTAAAATGCCTTGTCTGTTATTGCCGGGGTATCAGCTGCGCGAAGGATCGAGTCTGAATCGAGCAAGTCTCGTGAAATTCATGCAGCTGACTTACCAGGAGCTTTTTCCAGAACAAAAAGATTTTTCTCATCTAGCGGAAACGGTTGAGCAATACTTTTCTAAAAAAACGCCTTTGTGGTGGGTCGAACTAAAGGAAGAAGGAAGAAAAAAGGAAGAAACAGATTCTTCAATTCCTGGCTCATCCGTTCATCATCCTTCCCAAGTAGCTTGTCTTTGGTTGGGAAATGCTGTGGATCAGGTGACAGGCGATCGCCATGCCCACATTTTTTTACTCTATGTCTTGCCAGAACACCGCCGACGTGGCATAGGAAAAGCTTTGGTCAATCATGCCGAAGACTGGGCGCGGGCAAGAGGCGATCGCCAAATGGGTCTGCAAGTCTTTCAAACCAATCAACCCGCGTTGAATCTTTACCGCAGCCTCGGCTACCAAACCCAGTCTTTGTGGATGCTGAAACCGCTGTTTCCTGAGACACCGCAGCCATAAGGAAGACCAAGCAAGCTATTTTGTTTTGGGTCGTCCAAAACCTTTTGCCTGTTTCTTCCCTTTGCCCTTAGAAGTTTTTTCCGGTACGGCAGGAATGCTGTGCGTCTTTGGCAATGCCTGAGCTTCAGATGTTACAGCAGGCTTTGTCTGCGTTTGTGGCTCGGCTTCTTCACCAGCATCAGCGGCAACAAACTGTTTCCCACAGTCTTTACAAACATATCTTTGCTTGTTTTTATAGTGCCCATTTTTCCGAACCTCAGTAGCGCCGCATTTTGGACAGTTAATCTGAGGTGTTTCTATTGCTTGGGCTTCTGGGACGGCTGCGGGTGCTGATTCTACCGCGGGTTCGTTCTGGTCGTCTGCTTCTGGTTGCTGGTTGAAAACAGATACCACTGCTTCAAGCGCTGATGCAGCTCTATCTAATAAAGTTGGTTGAGGGGCGTCTGGTTCATCCTTGGGAGCGATCGCTTCCTCCGAAGACTCAGCAGCCGTCTCCTCGTCTGGTTGAACTGACACTGGAGCTTCGGCTGTTGGTGTTTCGGTTTCGACTTCCGATTCGCTGGGGATCTCTTCGACTGGAACGGATGTAGCCGCTGATATTTCGGCTTCGACTGGAGGTGCTGGTTCTACAGCAGGCTCTTTTTGGTCGGCATCTGGCTTGTCGAAAACAGATACCACCGCCTGAAGCGCCGCCGCCGCCCTGTCTAATAAAGAGGGTTTTTGGGTATCTTCTGGTTCCTCTATCGGCGCGATCGCCTCTGGCGACTCAGCCTCAGCAGCAGTCGTCTCCTCAGTCGGTTGAACTGACACTTCCGGTGCCGCCGTTGGAGTTTCAGATATTGCTTCTGGAAGGGCGCTGGGCGTCTCCTTGACGGGTTCGGGAATGGGTGCTGCTTCCGTCTCTGGCACTGAACTGGGTGATGACTCTACTTCCGGTGCCGAGACTGGAGTTTGGGCTTCTGTCCCTGGCACTGAGCTGGATGGTGACTCAACTTCCGGTGCCGCGACATCTGAGGGAGCCGTAGAACTCGCGTCTACTGGCTGCTCCCAACCAGGTACTGGAGGGGCAGGCTTCCAGTTGGGGTCAGGCTGGGGAATTTTGAATGCTATAATTTCCGGCGGTTGCGATCGCGTTGGTTTGGCAGCAGTCAGTCGGCTGATGCGATCGCCGAGATTTTCCGCGATCGCATAGGTCACGGGAAGCACCGTCGGTTTCGAGACTGCCTCTCGCACCAAGCCGCTAACGTGTTCGGACGGATCGAGGGCAGGTTGAGGGGCAGGTTGAGGGGCAGGTTGAGGGGTAGATGGCACTGACGGTGATAAATTGACCTGCGGCAATGGCATCACCGGCTGCTGAGATTGGTGGGTAGGTCCCAAGGCGGGAACGAATCGAATGGAACGAACCATCCGGCGATATGGCTCTAGGTGGTCTGTCACATTACTCCCCCTGTTATCAAGGATCACAATAGAAGGCTCTTGGTGTCGTGTACTATACCAAATTCAACTTTTTGATCGGGTCTAGCAACTCATAATGTTAGTTTTCTTAACTTTCGTGCCTCTCTCAAGCAGGCATTGCCAGTAGAGACTAGAGGAAGGGGAGCGGTAGTGGTACTTTATTCAAATATGTATGACGACGATGACGATTTGAGCTTACTCGATCCAGAGATAGAGCTAGAAAGCCCTCTGGATCAAATAGAGCCGCTTGATGCCGACGCAGAGAGCCAACCTAAACCAGATCCAGATGCGATGCTGGCACTGTTAACGGCTCCTGGAACGCAGCAACGGATGCTAGCAGCACGAGCTTTCTGCGAACTCCAGGATGAACGAGCGATTCCTCATTTAATTCACTTGCTGAGTGACCCCTGCCCGTTGCTGCGGGTGAGTGCTGCTTATGGACTGGGGCGCAATCCCAGTTCTACAGCCGTAGTGCCGTTGATAACCCAGCTCAACAACGATTGGAATGGCTACGTCCGCAAAGGTGTTGTTTGGGCTTTGGGAAACTGCCGCGATCGCCGCTCGCTAGAACCCCTCACCGACGCCTTAAAAACCGATATTTCTGCCGTGCGTCTGTGGGCAGCCAGTGGGTTAGCTCAAATGGCTGAACTGGGCTACGAAGCCATTGTGGCATCAATTCCACCCCTGATTGAAGCTCTAAGGCAAGACCCGATCGCCGCAGTCCGTAGCAACTGTGCTTGGTCGTTAGGACAACTCTGCCGCGAAATGCCTTCTAATGCCGTCTACGCGGGTGCCATTGATGGATTAATTGAGGCATTTGCAGAAGATGAAGAGATGGGTGTCCGAGAAGATGCAAAAGCTGCGCTTTTGAGAGTCGGCGATCCCAGAGGTCTTCAGCTGATTGAAACCCTAGAACAGGAAGGACTCGTGTAAACCGACAACATTAGCCTGGAGAACTGCGGATTTCATCCAACTTTGCCCGCACCGCTTGAATATCCTGCCACATTAACCATTTGGGGCTGCCCGCTTCACGGGCAGGATTCCGCAGCAGGTAGGCTGGATGGAGAATCGGCATACACAGGCGTCCTTCCCACTCGATCCAAGTGCCGCGAATCTTAGTAATGCCTCTTTTATCGCCAGTCAATCCTTTCACTGCTGTAGCGCCCGTCAATAGGATAATTTTCGGGTCTACCATGCGGATCTGTTCTAACAGATACGGTTTGCAAGCAGCGATTTCATCGGGGGTGGGAACCCGATTAGCGGGGGGACGGCACTTATTAATATTGGCAATGTAGACGTCCTGTTCGGGATCTAGCTGCACCGACGCGAGTATTTTATCTAGCAACTGACCCGATTTACCGACAAATGGTTTGCCTTGTTCGTCTTCATTTTGACCGGGTGCTTCCCCCACAACCATAATGGGTGCCTGGAGATTGCCGCGTCCAACTACAGCGTTTGTGCGGGTTTCGCCCAATTGACAGCGATAGCATTGGTTGCAATGCTCAGCCATCTGAGCCATTGTTTGATAGGTGCCAGCAGGAATAGGAATTTTGGCACTTGTCGGAATCAGTTCTAGTGCTTGAGGCTGGGCTGTGGTAGATTCGCTAATCCCTGAAGTGTCAAAAAGGCTGAGTTGGTCTTCGCTTGGCATGAATTTGGCGGATAGTCTATGGTTTTTCCGAAATAATCCTAACAATATTGACCCTCCGCTGACCTAATCTGGAAGGTCGCTCTGCTGACTGAGGTCAGCGTAGGGCTTAGGTTCTCTGAGCTTCCGGTTACTCTTAGGCTGAAGGTGGGTTCACACTTGCCCTTTGATAGTTCATACTTTGGATGGACTCTCGATTTCTGCCTTATCTGGCGAAAATCAGCCATTATAGAGGCGAGCGCACTGCCAACTTCTGGAGGGTGCCATGTCATCAGCCCCAATTTTCCGCGATCGCATTACTGCTGGCGAGCAGCTAGCTCAGCCTATTCTGGCAGAGATTAAGCAGCTCCAGGCTCAAGGCTTGAGCGTTCAGCCTATCGTTTATGCACTGCCTCGCGGCGGCATTCCGGTGGCTGTGCCGGTAGCACGCTGTCTGGGTTGCCCGGTGGATATCGTTGTCGCTAAAAAAATTACCCGTCCTGAAAATCCAGAACTGGCGATTGGTGCCGTCACGTCAGATGGGCACGTTATCTGGTACCAAGCAAAGCGATCGCGGAAAGATCCCGAAAATAATCAGCTACGGGAAGCGGCGTTGCACCAAGCCCAAGAAAAAGCTGCGGCGCTCTACAGTCAGCTTTCTCCTAGCTGCTTATCCGTGAATCCTCGCGGTGCGATCGCTATTTTGATTGACGATGGCATTGCTACCGGCATGACAATGGCAGCCGCCGCTTACGCTTTGAAAGCCCAAGAACCTGCTGCGGTTTGGGTTTGTAGTCCGGTGGCACCGATAGGATTAGGCGATTGGCTATTATCTTGGAGCGATCGCGTGATTATCCTCCAAGCACCCGATCCTTTCCTCAGTGTCAGTCGCTTCTATGAGGCATTTCCCCAAGTTGAGACACAAGAAGCGATCGCTGACTTACAACAGCACAATCAGCAGATTTTCCCTGGAACTCCTCCAGATGCACCTCTAAGCAGATAGCCAAACTGTTTAATTTTGATTATCTTAACTAGTAGTCCTAGATTGATTTTTTTATTAACGATTAACCGTTAGTTAATCGTTAATGGCTCTTTTAAAAAATAACAACCGATCGATGAGACCTATACAATTTTGGTGGCGCACTTTAGTTTTTTCTAGCCAGTACAATCCACCTTGGTTCGTTGAGTTGCTGATGACCGGGTTAGCTATCGGCTTACTGATGAGCTGGGAAATTACCAAAGACTGGCCTTATCTGCTTTTAAGTTCAAGCTATGCCATTGGAGCTGCGATGTCAATGTGGGTACGCGAAACTCTCATGCCCTCGCCCCATTTGCGCGTGATGCAGATTCTCGCCATCCTGTTACTAATCTATAGTTTTTGTAGCTTTTCTGACTTAGCCGTTTACCTCAAGTAATCCTGTTTCAAATTTAGATTTCAAAATGTAATTTCACACACTATTGGATAATTTTAAATCATGCAAATTTAAAATTATCAAGCGATACCTTTTCTTCAAAAATAAGTAAAAATTTTAACAAATAGCAAATACTTGGTGAAGAATTAACCGATTTCCTATGGGATCGTAAGCATAGACTTCTCTGCCATGAGAAGCGATAAAAATTTCTCCTGGGGGTGGGTATCCGAGGGCAGTTAGGTGAGAAATTGCCCCTTCTAAGTCAGTCACTTCTAAACACAAGCTCATTCCACTTTTAGCTGATTCAAACTCTGATAAGTGCGTTTCTTTAGGTCTGAAAATTCCTAAGCGAAATCCAGGCAACTGAAATTCAGCGTAAATATTCGGGATGTAGGGATTTGGGTTTTGGTTGAGCAGATTGGTATAGAAAAGCACTAGAACTTCAAGGTCAACGGTTGCTAAAGTGACGAGTGCGGCGGTGCATTGGAAAAGCATATTTGTTAGGAATCACCTGAAAAAAAGGTTAAGCCTTAATAAATTGGATTTTTAAGAGAAGTGAATAACCTATCTAGAGACGGGTGAAATACACTAACAAAAATATTAATTCTAGGAAGAAATAAAAGAAATCAGCAGGGTCAGTTCATGCCAGATGCACATGATGATACCGCAGCCCAGAATCGTCGCCAAGAAATTCTGAACTGGAAGCGCAGGCAGTTTCTGCAACGACTCGGCGTTTTGGGAGCTGGAGTCGCGATCGCCGATCGGATTTTGCTACACCCACACCAACAAGTCAATGCTGAAACGAATCTATCGCCAACTTCCCAGGTGACGCCCATCAAAGCAGGCGAGATTCCCCGCCGAAAACTCGGACGCACTGGCGTAGAAGTTTCCGCGCTGACACTCGGCGGCTTTCACTTGGGAGTTCCGAACGAACCCGAAGCGATTCGGATTGTTCAAGAAGCGCTGGATGCGGGTGTCACCTTTATGGACAACGCCTGGGAATATAACGAAGGTGTCAGCGAACAACGGCTGGGGAAGGCGCTGCAAGGGCGGCGGGATAAAGCTTTTGTGATGACCAAAGTTTGTACCCACGGACGCGATCGCAAAGTCGCCATGCAGCAACTAGAGCAATCTTTGCGGCGTCTGAAGACGGATTATATCGACTTATGGCAAGTTCACGAAGTTGTTTACGACAACGACCCGGAAAGGCATTTCGCCAAAGGGGGTGTTATCGAGGCTTTAGATGAAGCCAAGCAGCAGGGTAAAGTTCGGTTTGTTGGCTTCACAGGTCACAAAGATCCGGCAATTCACCTGAAAATGCTTTCCTATGATTACCCCTTTGATACGGTGCAACTGCCGCTAAATTGTTTTGACGCCAGCTTTCGCAGCTTTGAGAAACAAGTTCTCCCAGAACTCAACAAGCGCGGGATTGCCGCCATTGGCATGAAAAGTCTCGGCGGTGAGGGCGAACCGATTAAAGCAGGCGTTGTCACCGTTCAAGAAGCGTTACGCTATGCCATGAGTCTTCCCGTGGCGACGACAGTGAGTGGGATTGACTCGCTACAAGTGCTGCGCCAGAACTTGAATATTGCCAGGGGTTTCACGCCGATGACTCCAGAGGAAATGCAAGCCGTGCGATCGCGTTATGCAACCTATGCTGCTGATGGGCGCTTTGAACTTTACAAAACATCAAAGAAGTACGACGGGTCACCGGGTAGAGAACAGCACGGATTTCCACCAAAAGAGCAAGTTGAAACTTGAAGCGGTACGCTAGCTTTTAAGGATAGTTCTCTCGTTGATTAAAGACGGGTGGTAATTGGAATTGGAGTGATGAGTTTTGAATAAAGCATTTTAAACTCAAAACTCAGAATTAAACACGCGCTACTCTAACAAAACTTTTGATTGATTACCCCTCTTCCCTGCATCAGTACTGCTCACCAAAACTCAAGTTTTTAGGAAAACGGCTATGACTACTACGCTATCTATGCCCAGTTTTCTAGAGTCGAATCTTGGTCAAGAAGCAGAAGACCTTCTGACTCACAAAGCGAAGATTTCTAAAGATTTACTGCATCTGCCAGGGCCTGATTTTGTAGACCGAATTTTTGCTGCTAGCGATCGCAACCCGCAAGTGCTGCGGAGTCTCCAGCAACTGTATTCAACCGGGCGTTTAGCCAATACTGGCTATCTTTCCATCCTGCCAGTAGACCAAGGAATCGAACACTCAGCGGGTGCTTCTTTTGCACCCAACCCGATGTATTTCGATCCTGAGAATATCGTCAAACTCGCGATCGCTGCCGGTTGCAATGCCGTTGCTACCACGCTGGGCGTTTTGGGCATGGTTTCTCGCAAGTATGCCCACAAAATCCCCTTCATTCTCAAGATTAACCACAACGAACTGCTCACTTACCCCAATCAATTCGACCAGATAATGTTTGCCTCTATCGAGCAAGCATGGAATTTGGGGGCAACTGCGGTCGGGGCAACGATTTACTTTGGTTCAGATCAATCTACCCGCCAAATTCAGGAAGTCAGCCAAGCTTTTGAACTCGCCCACGAATATGGGATGGCAACGATCCTTTGGTGCTATCTCCGGAACAACGCTTTTAAGCAAGACAAAGACTATCACCTGGCAGGAGATCTCACGGCTCAGGCGAACCACTTGGGCGTGACCATTCAAGCAGACATCATTAAACAAAAGCTGCCTGAATGCAACAACGGATATGCTGCGGTTGCCAAAGCCACAGGTCAAAGTTACGGCAAAACCCACGATCGAGTTTACACCGACCTGACGACCGACCACCCGATCGATCTCACCCGCTACCAGGTGCTAAATTGCTACTCTGGTCGCGCTGGATTGATTAATTCCGGAGGTGCGTCAGGTAAAAACGACTTTGCCGAAGCAATCCGCACCGCCGTCATTAACAAACGGGCTGGGGGTACTGGATTGATTTCCGGTCGTAAAACCTTCCAGCGTCCGTTTGAGGAAGGAGTGAAGCTATTTAACGCCATCCAAGATGTTTATCTGTCACCAGATGTAACCATTGCTTGAGCGCGGGGTCTGTTTATCCAGATCCATAAGCGCCAAAGCGTGTTTTCAAAGAACCTCTAAGGTACAACGACACTAAAATGGAAAACTTTGTGTTTCCTGAGTGTCTTTGTGCCTTAGTGGTTAATTGTCAGGATGCAGGTAAAAACAAGGAATTCGTTTAAAAAGTAAAAAAAATGCCAACCTGGAGCCTGATTGCAGGCTACTCTGAAAGACTAGAGAGTTACCAAGAGCGAACTGGCAAGTCAGCGCAACGCGATCGCACAAGCTAAGTTACTTTGGCAACGGCTCTCTAAGTTAGTCTCAAGAGTGGGGTAAGGATGAAGCTGGCAGCACGAGTGGAGCAAGTACAGCCTTCTTTAACATTGGCGATCGCAGCTAAAGCCAAGGCGATGAAGGCGGAAGGAATGGATGTTTGTAGTTTGAGTGCTGGGGAACCGGATTTCGACACCCCGACGCATATCAAAATCGCTGCCCAAAAAGCGCTAGACGAGGGCAAGACCAAGTACGGGCCAGCGGCTGGGGAACCGAAGTTAAGGCAAGCGATCGCTCACAAGCTACAAACTGATAATGGACTCAGCTACATGGCTGAAAATGTCATCGTTACCAACGGTGGCAAACATTCCCTCTATAACCTGCACATGGCGCTGATTGAGGCGGGGGATGAGGTGATTATCCCCGCTCCCTACTGGCTCAGTTATCCGGATATGGTGGTTCTAGCGGGTGGGACTCCGGTGATTGTGCAGACAGATGCCTCCACCGGCTATAAAATTACGCCGGAGCAACTCCGCTCATCTTGTACCGAACGGACGAAGCTCTTTGTCCTCAATTCCCCTTCTAATCCCACCGGCATCGTCTATACGCCAGCAGAGTTGGCAGCATTGGCAGAGGTGGTGGTAGAGAAAGATATTCTGGTTGTCTCCGATGAGATTTACGAAAAGATTATCTATGATGGAGCGCAACAGATTAGTATTGGTTCGCTGGGATCAGAGATTTTTGAGCGCACCCTCATTAGCAATGGGTTTGCAAAAGCTTACTCAATGACGGGTTGGCGAATTGGTTATCTCGCGGGTCCCGTAAAATTGATTAAAACAATGAGTACCATCCAAGGGCACAGCACCTCGAATGTGTGTACTTTTGCACAATTTGGCGCGATCGCTGCCTTGGAAGGTTCTCAAGAGTGCGTGGAACAAATGCGCCTCGCCTTTGCCGAACGGCGACAGGTAATGTTAGAGCGTCTCAACGCTATTTCTGGACTCAGTTGTGCCAAGCCTGACGGTGCTTTCTATTTGTTCATTAATATCGGCAAGACGGGTTTAACTTCTCTAGAATTCTGTGATGCTTTACTAGAATCTCAGCAAGTTGCTGCCATTCCAGGGATTGCTTTTGGTGCCGATGACCACATCCGTTTATCTTACGCGACGGATATGACCTCGATTGAGAAAGGCATGGACAGATTAGATAAGTTTGTGCGATCGCTAGTTTAGTCCAGAGCTGGGGAAAACGATCTCGTCACTCACTGAACAAAATTGGTAAAGTAGCACCCGTGATTCTTAGGGTTTCTGGGATGCTACTTTGCGATCGCTTTGTCTAAAATTGGCCACGAGCAAAATACAAAGAAGCTGCTTCTTGTGATTTGCATCACATAAGCGGAAGATTGCGATCGCATTCTATTGAGATTGCCATCACTCAACGAATGCGACTTTAAATCTTATTTATTAGTTTCATCACTCATAAGGTTGATATGCGTCACTTTTTTTGTAGACAGCTATCACTTATCCCGACAGAGATTGCAGTGCATAGTAAGAATTAAGATACAGAATTTCACAAGCGGAGATAAATAAAATGTTAGTAACTTCCAATTTTATATATTCTCACAGCCGTTACTATGGCGATGTAAAACCAGAAAATTTAGTTTTTAATGCAAATCTACAAGAATTTGCTCAAAAAGCAACTTATATCAGTTGTCTGGCAAGCAATGGCAAAATTCCTCTAGAGAAAGCTTTCCAAGACCTTGAAATGCTTTGGAAACAGTTAGAAGATTCAAAAAAGCAGCTAGGTGTAGGCGAACATCCATTCCAAGTAGAAGGAGAAAACACTTAGTTTAGTATCGGTGAAACTACCTTCACCGATACTACAAGCACAGGCGAGAGCGTTGCGCTGACTTGTCAGTTCTCACTTTTAAAAAACTGCTTTTTTACTTTAGCTTCTCGTAGGCAGCTAAAATAATCCTTTCTGTTTCCTCCCAATTAATACATTTATCTGTTACTGAAACCCCGTATTTTAATTCTTCTAATTGGCTAGGAATGGGTTGATTGCCTTCGTACAAATTTGATTCCAGCATCATGCCAACGATTGAAGCATTCCCCTCCAATATTTGTTGAATAACATTTTCAAAAACTGCTGACTGTTTTTTATAGTCTTTATTTGAATTTCCGTGACTACAGTCAATGACAATTTTTGGAGGTAAATTAGCTGCTTTTAATTTTTCCTCCGCAATTTTTACATTTGCAGCATCAAAGTTAGGCTGTTTGGCACCGCCCCGTAAAATAATATGACCGTAAGCATTTCCTTTCGTTTTAAAAATGCTCACCTGTCCCGTTGCATTGATCCCTAGAAAATGGTGAGGTTTTCTAGCTGACTCCAGAGCATTTAAAGCGACTTGAACGCTACCATCAGTACCATTTTTAAAACCTACAGGCATTGAAAGTCCGCTTGCCATTTCGCGGTGAGTTTGCGATTCGGTTGTGCGTGCCCCAATTGCAGACCATGCAATCAATTCGCCAATATATTGTGGAATTATAGGATCGAGAGCTTCTGTAGCAGTAGGTAATCCCAATTCAGTTATTTTGATTAATAAACTCCGTGCAGTTAATAAACCCTTTTCTATGTGGAAAGAATCATCCATATCCGGATCGTTAATTAATCCTTTCCATCCCACAGTAGTCCTTGGTTTTTCAAAATACACTCTCATGATCAGCAGCAGCTTATCGTTCACTCGATCGGAGAGATTTTTTAGCCTATAGGCGTATTCTTCAGCAGATTTTACATCATGAATAGAACAAGGGCCAACCACAATAAATTTTCGACTATCTTTCCCATCTAGGATATCCTCTATTTCATTCCTAAAGTTTAAGACGGTTTTTTCCGCCTCATCTGTTAAAGGTAATTTTGATTTAACTTCATTTGGAGTTAAGAGAATATGCGAATCTTCAATATGAGTGTTGAATAATTGAGTTTCCATCGGGTATAATTCCTGGTTTTTGTATACGTTAGGGATTGAAGTCCAAATGTAATGTTATAGACAGGGTGAAAAAATTCATCTAACTTAGATAAAAAAATTAATAAAAACGCTGAACCCTAGCTGCAAGGATTCCCCGAAGCACATCTTAGGGAAGCGATCGCTACCTGGATGCACCCTCACCCAAGTTGAGAGCGATCGCTTCCCTGAATCTCTCCGGGTTGCTAAACATCTATTTCAGCAACGGCAACTCCTCACCGATTTCCGCGATTTCTGCTGAGATGCTTGGAGTGCTAGCCCTCTTAGGTAGTTTTTCATGTATTTTAAATCAGTGAATTTATCTTGTGTAGATTTCCTGTTTTGCCCTTACCAAGGGATACCTTTCAGCAACCACTGTTTTTTTCGAGGCATAAGGCACAGATAGAATCCTTGATCTCTAGTAAAGTCGGTAATATCATTTTGTTTGTCCTGCCAAGTTTATTATATTCAATCGAGATCCGACGCTCGCAGCACTCTCATGATGCAAATATAAGAAAGCGCGCTCGCCATACATACTGACAACCTAGCTTCTATTCCCTCTAGCTTTTCGTACTCAATATTTATGTATAAAAAAACTCACGGTGTTATTGCTGCTGGACATCAAAAAACAGCCGAAGCTGGAATTGAGATGCTCCAATTAGGGGGGAACGCATTTGATGCAGCGGCGGCTGCAATCCTAGCCTCTTGCGTTACCGAAACTGCCCTGACATCTGCGGGGGGTGGTGGGTTTCTTTTAGCCCATACTCAGGATAATCAAAATACTTTGTTTGACTTCTTTTCTCAAACACCACGATACAAAAGAAGTCAGGAACAGCTTAATTTTTATCCAGTTGCAATTAATTTTGGCGATGCAGTTCAAGAGTTCCATATTGGGCTTGGTTCAATGGCTGTTCCAGGCAACCTCAAGGGCGTTTTCCACGTTCATCAGAAATTAGGTAGATTACCTTTTAAGGTGGTTGCTGAACCGGCAATCCGTTATGCAAAAACGGGTGTCGAACTAAACGATTTTACCTATTACTGTTTGACAATCCTCAGCCCCATGCTGCTTGGCTCTAAAGAGATGCAGCAGGTTTTTGCCCCAGAGGGGAAACTTGTCCAGCCTGGAGGAACAGTTTTGATGAGTGATTTTGCCGATACGTTAACTTATTTATCTGAAAGTGGAATTAGAGAATTTTACGAGGGTGAAATTGCCCAACGCTTAGTCAAGGATTGCCAAGATTATGGAGGTTATTTAACCTTAGAAGACCTTAAGAATTATCGAGTAATCGAGAGAAAGCCTCTGGTGATGAATTACCGGGGGAACACCTTCTTAACCAATCCTCCACCCAGTTCTGGCGGCATTCTGATTGCTTTTGCTTTAGAACTGCTTTCAAAAGTTGATTTAACTAATATAGAGTTTGGCAGTTCTGGCCATTTAGGAATATTAGCTCATGTGATGCGCCTAACCAATGAAGCCAGAACGGATAGATATGACGCTTATACTCATACAGAAGAGATTGCCCAAACTTTCTTATCATCTGAACATTTGGCTATTTATGAAGATCAATTAACTGAAGTTGTCAATAAATGGGGAAGCACTACTCATATCAGTGTGGTTGATAGCGAAGGTAATGCGGCGAGTGTTACCACTTCCAACGGAGAGGGTTCTTCTTATGTGATTCCGGGAACTGGGATTATGCTGAATAATATGCTAGGAGAAGCCGATTTAAATCCGCATGGATTTCATAACTGGGAAGAAAATACGCGGATTTCTTCAATGATGGCTCCGACTATTGTACTTAAGAATAATCAACCAGAGATTGTTTTAGGTTCTGGTGGCTCGAATCGAATTAGAACTGCAATTTTACAAGTTATTTCTAATATTATTGATTTTAAAATGGACGTTGATGCAGCAGTAAATCATCCTCGCCTTCATTGGGAAAGTGATATTTTTAATCTTGAACCCGGCTTTAGCGAAGAAGAACTTAAAAATCTGATGCTTCCAGGTAGTAATAAATTTATTTTTTGGAAACAGAAGAATATGTTTTTTGGTGGCGTTCATAGTGTCATGGAAAATTCGGAAGGATTAATAACCGGCGCTGGCGATCGCCGTAGAAGTGGAGTCATCGCGACCTGCTAAAATTGCCTCTATCGCCACATTTCAAATCCGCGCAATCCTTCTGGCGTTTCGTACTCAACCGCCACCGCTTTCACCACAGCAGCAGGTGGCCCTTTGTGACACCATTGAATTACCTCTTCAACATCTGCCTTGCTTCCTTCAAAAACAGCTTCTACACGCCCATCGGGGAGATTTTGCACCCCGCCGCTGACGCCTAGCTGGATCGCTTCATCCAACGTTGAGAACCGAAAACCAACTCCCTGAACGGTTCCTGAAACGATTACGTGGGCGCGGATTTGCCCCGTCGGGGGTGATGAATTCTGCATCTATTTTTTCCTGTCTACGACAGCTTTTAAGCTTAAAAGTATTGCCTGGGTTCATTTTAAGCAGGAATGGCGTCAGCTATTGAGCTAACGCCATTTAATTCTTTGGCAGATTGTGTGGATGGTTAATCCAACCCAACCATTTTAATCGTCGTCATCATCGTCATGGTGTTTGCAGCGATGGCTGTGCTTATGTTCGTCATCATCGTCGTCATCATCATCGCGATGTTCACTACGATATCTATCTTTGCGATCGTCATCATCGTCATCATCATTTCCGTCACGATACCTATCGCGAGCGCGGTATTCTCGATCTTCATTGCGATCGCGGTACTCTCGATCTTCATTGCGATCGCGGTATTCTCGATCTTCATTGCGATCGCGGTACTCCTGATCTCGATCGCCTCCTTCCCTATTCAAACCGGGTATGTTTCTGAACATATCGCCGATTCCCATAATGTCCCTCCAAAGTTAAGTTGAGAATTTCTTTTATTAAAGCTGTCGTAATTCTAGAAGTTTGTCACAGGAATTTGGTCAATATCTCTTCCAACAGGTAGAGCTTCTCATCCAGAAGAAGCTTCGCAAACTTGCTTAACAATATGTTTTTCAACACCAAGGGTTCAAAGGTTTACGCAGACATACCCAGAGTTTAAACTTTCCCGTATGTACTTCTTGTGCTACCTTTTTTCTTTAGGTGCTTTTTTATTGTATTGGCAATTTTTGCCCTTTATAAGAAAGTTTTATAAAGTCTTATCGTCCATGACACTGAAACATTACTGAACTTCACGAAAAAGCTATCGCTAGTATAATTTTATCTTCAAAAAATATCTGCCTGAGGAAATATTTTTAATGGTTAACGTATATATGAGTAATGTGCCAGCTATCGCAGGGCTATTTGAGCTTTCCGTAGATGCGATCGCGCTTACGCCAAGCCTGGGAATTGTCTCTCGCTTAATTACAGCCGCCTCTACAACTCCTGATACCAAAGCGTGGCTATATTCTGCTGCTTTGGTACTGATATATACCTTAATTTCACTACCTATTGGATTCAAATTTGGTTTTTTAAAACTTGATGTAGAAACATCCTGGGAAATGATTATTGGTGTAATGGCGCGTTGTCTGTTGTCTCCCGCCATATCTGAAGAGTTATTTTTTCGGATCTTACTACTTCCTCACCCTACAGAAAAAGCTACCCCTACTACTCTATGGCTTTGGGGAGGTATTAGTTTAGCAATGTTTATCATCTACCATCCGCTAAATGCCGTAACTTTCTATCCCGATGGACTCCGAACTTTTTTTAATCCAGTTTTTCTATTCTTGGCAGCACTTCTAGGTGTTATTTGTACTCTTGCCTATTTTCAAAGTGGCTCTCTATGGATGCCCGTGGCAATTCATTGGCTAATTGTGGTGGTTTGGCTACTTCTATTGGGAGGATATAAAACCTTAAACTCGTAACATTTTTGTCTTGAATGTTTATAAAAATTCTTCAAACAGTATGTAGATTTAATGGGCGAACGCTTATAATAATGTTCGTTAATCTTAGGTATTTTATGCGAACTTTTAAAATTGTTTGTTTATGGCGATATTCAAATTATTATTGCTAGTATTTAGATTGTAATAAAGTTTTTGTGATACAATAAATTCAATAAAGAAGAACTTGTCTACTAATAATAGTATTGAAAATTTATATTATTTAAGTCAATTCAAAGCGTGCCAACGTTTAGTCAGTAAAATCTAATCCTAATTTAGATAAAAGATAGATAAAAAAATGGGTGTAAAACCTTGACATAAGGCATTTTTTCAGCGTGGCGCTAGAACAAGCCTCAAACTTTTGCTCTTTTGCAAAGTCTCCGGAAATTTAGCCTGACTGCGGTAGTCTAGTTAGGCTTGTCGTAGCTTAAAACAGAAGCTAAAGGGTGTTCTGCTTGGAATATAAGGTATCGCTATATGAAACAGTAGGAGAGATTCGATGACGCTGCAAGGCTCCCGTGTAGATAGGCGTACAATTCGCCAGTCAATTGCGAAAAGTCTAGCAAAAATCATTCAACTGCTAAATAAACAGACAATTCTGGTCTTGACACTCCTATTGTGTGCTGGAGTAGCGGGAGCTTTGTGGAATATGTCCCATCTCTCGTCAAACCTAATTCAATCACAAGCACTTCAGAATGCAGCCTTGTATGCCCAAGCGATAGAGGAAGCACGCACTCTCTACAGCTCCGAGATCCTGAAGCGGATAGAAGCAGTTCCTGAAATCACCATTACCGACAACTACACTGCTCTAGAAAAGGCAATTCCCGTACCAGCGACATTCTTGATAGAACTCAGTCACCGCCTCGTTCAAAAAAACCCTGGGATGTCAGTCCGACTTTATAGTGAGTATCCCTTTCGCCAGCGGCAAGCGACAGGTGGCCCCAAAGACAATTTTGAGTGGGAAGCGCTTCGCGCCTTGAGGCAACATCCCGATCGACCCTTTGTTCGCTTGGAGAAGTTTCAAGGGCGTTTGTCATTGCGATATGCACAAGCCGATCTCATGAAGGCTAGCTGCGTTGCTTGCCACAATACTCACCCGGATAGCCCTAAAAAAGACTGGAAAGTAGGGGATGTTCGAGGGATTTTGGAAATCTCCAGTCCTCTGGATGAGTTCATGGCAAAAACTCATGCAGGACTGCGAGGAACTTTCGTAATGTTAGCGCTCCTATCTCTATTGGGGCTGTTAGGAATTGCTCTGGTGATCGGCAGGCTGCGCCAAACTTCCAAGGAGCTAGAGTTGCGCGTCATCGAACGCACGGCGCAATTGCGGGAGTCAAATCAGCAACTGACGGTAGAACAGGAGAAGTCTGACAACTTGTTACTTAATATCTTGCCAGAGCCGATTGCCAGACAACTCAAAGACGGGCAAAGTAACATTGCCGATGGATTTGCTGAAGTGACGATTTTATTTGCCGATCTGGTTAACTTTACTCAGCTTTCAGAAAAGATATCACCGAAAGAACTTGTCTGGTTGCTGAACGAAATTTTCTCCGGGTTCGATCGCCTCACCGAACGGCATAACTTGGAGAAAATCAAGACAATTGGCGATGCCTACATGGTGGTAGGAGGTCTTCCCGAACCCCGACCCGATCATGCAGAAGCGATCGCCCAAATGGCAATCGATATGCAAAAAGAAATTGACCAATTCAACGCCAAACATCATCAAACACTCAGTATCCGCATTGGCATTAATACTGGCCCGGTAGTTGCTGGAGTTATCGGCACTAAAAAGTTCATCTATGACCTTTGGGGGGATACCGTGAACATCGCCAGCCGGATGGAATCCCACGGATTGCCAGGTGAAATTCAAGTAACGGCTACAACTTACGAATACTTACAGAATCGATATGCGTTGGAGCAGAGAGGCTCGATTCAGGTCAAAGGCAAAGGAGAAATGGAAACTTACCTTCTAAAAGGGAGAAAGCGTGAGGTTTCCCTTACTTAATGACTTGGCGTTTTTGAATCACTGCCTGCCGAAATCCCAACACAATCAGAATATTAGAAAGCGTCAGAAAAACCTCTGCGCCACCGTGCAGCCAATCGACATTTGCTAAGGATTCCCCATAGGCAACTTGGGCATAAATTCCAGCCGGAATTGTGACGCCCACAAAAACCAAGGTCATGTAGAAACCAATTAAAGCTAAACGCGGCATCTGCCCGCTTCGCGTCAGAAACCAGAGAAAGCCTAAATAGGGGAATAGAGAGAGTGCAAAAAGGGTTTCTTTAGACATTACCGTGATTTTGGAGAGATAATTGGCGCATCGTCTTTTTGATTAGCCACGGGTGATGAACGCCAAATCCACCAAGCAGCCGCCAAAAGGGTGCAGTTACCCAGCAAAGTCATTGCCGCCTGAAGCGTAACCAGCCATTCTAAGGATTCTGGGTTGTCAAAATAGTGCCAAGTGCAGGCACACATGGCACTAACTAATGCGGGTAGCATGGCAAAGGATAATCCCCACCAAGCCCGATTGCGAGTCACTTCGCCGTAGATCCAGATTAACCAAATGGCGGCAATCCACTCGATGACGCTGGAAACGTGAATAATCCAGGTAGGAATTGAGAGTGCGTGCATAAAGAAGTTTTTGAGGGTTGAGGTTGAAGTTTTGAATTAGAAGTCTTAACTCAACCCGTGCTAAGCACCGCTTCGCTAACATCATTCAAAACTCATAACTCTTTTTCTTATAGTACCGCTCGGCTTTGCTGGTAAAGTTTGAGCATGGGAATTCGAGCGGTTTTGTGTGGATATTATGGACAGGGCAATGCAGGCGATGAAGCATTGCTGGCATCGTTGCTGCAAATGTTACCGCCTTATGTGACGCCGATTGTGCTTTCTGCAAACCCTAAAAAGACGCGCGATCGCTATGGCGTAGAAAGTTGTTCGCGCAAAGCTTTCTTGCCAGTCCAGCAAGCACTCCGCAAATCGAATGTTTTCATCTGGGGCGGCGGGAGTCTGATGCAAGACGCCACCAGTGCCCTAAGTCCCCTCTACTACGCGGGATTAATGGGATTAGCCCAAAAGCGGGGCTTAAAAACCATTGCTTGGGCGCAGGGAATTGGCCCGTTGAACCGCAATTTGACTCGCTGGATAACGCGAAAAGCGATCGCGGGTTGCCAAGCCGTCAGCGTGCGCGATCGCGCCTCTGCTGCCCTGCTGATGGATTGGAAAATCCCCTATATCCAAGCCCCAGACCCGGTTTGGGCGTTAGACGCGAAGCCAGTGAAGGGACTGTGGGATTTACCAGCACCCAGAGTCGCCGTCACCTTGCGATCGCATCCCCAACTGACTCCCGCCCGACTTGATAACTTAACTCGCGCCTTGATTGACTTTCAAAAAGCTACTCAGACCTGCATTTTACTGGTGCCATTTCAAGCAAGTCAGGATCTAGCGATCGCTCAGTCAATTCAACCGCAATTACCCGGTGCCAGTCATATTTTTTCTCTTCAAGACCCTAGAGAATTGAAAGGATTATTTCAGGGTGTCGAGATGGCAATCGGGATGCGCTACCACAGCTTAATTATGGCGGCAGCACAAGAATGCCGTTGTTTCGCCCTCAGCTATGACCCCAAAGTTAGCTTGCTGATGGAAGAACTCAATATGCCAGGGTGGGACTTAACGCAATTGCCTGACGATCCCAACTTGATTAGTCAAACTTGGTTAGAACACTACGTCAACGGCGACCCCCTGTCACCCCATCAAATACAATCTTTAGTCGATCGGGCACTGATGCATCGGGATTTGTTGAGTGATGCTTTAGGGGCAAAATAGTCCTGTCGGAGCGCAACGCCTTCTGCCCTAAGTTTGAAAAGTATTATTGTGGGGCTAACCTTTGCCAATCGCGTGCCAACATCCCGTAAACAACCAAATCTACAAAATGGTCGTATAACCAACAAGCTTGGCGAAGCGTTCCTTCATTGGTAAATCCTAGTTTCTCTGGAATCGCTCGACTTTTAGAGTTCTCCACGGCAGCGCGAATTTCAACTCGGTTCAGCTTCAACTCAACCAGAGTATGATTTACCAAAGTGCGACACGATTTAATCATTATCCCGCGTCCTTGGAAATTCTCGCCCAGCCAATACCCAATGCTAGTGGCTCGATTTTCCCAATCAATTTCGTGACATCCAATTGCTCCTGCCATTTTGCCCTGATACCAAATGCCAGCATGAAATCCATTATTGGCGGCAAATTGTTTCAATGCAGCCTCAATGAAAAACTTGGTATCTTCAGGACTTTTCGAGCCATCAACCCAGGGAAGCCATTCCCGTAGGGAGGTGCGACAAGAATCAACCAAAGCATAAACTTCTTGTGCGTGTCGCACCTCAAGCAATTTGAGTTCGATTTCCTCGTCGATGCGAAATTTGAAAATGGTAGAGTGACTCCGAGAGCGTCGTGGAATAATCTTATTAGAATTATTGCAATCTAGGCGCAACTAAAGCTGTGAATTGATAAAGCTACAGCCAGTCCATTCCAAGCACCCATGACCTTCTCTTAAATCAGAGCAATGAGTGAAGCTGACACCCCCCAAGAAGCTAACCAGTCCCAGTCCTTCCCCCAATCAACCGATTCTCCAATGGACGATCCTGTGGAAGATCCGGTGAAGGATGAAACAGATCCTAACCTTGATCCTGTACAGGAGACAGCACCGGCACAGGACGAGACTCTCGTGGAAGTAATAGAAGTCGTCAGCTTAGTGCATCGTTCACCCGCGCTAGTAGACGATGAGGCGAATGCCGCAAAGACAACTGATGATGGGGATGGGGTGCATCGGGAAAAGTCTGAGCCGCAGTCATTGCCAGCAGAGGCGGGAAATTTGTTTCCACTGTTGGCGGAGATGCGTCAGCGCAATCGGGACTTAGTCAGCCGAGTGAATCACCTAGAGAAGGCACTGGGGGATTGTCAGGAGGCGTTGCAATTGCAAAGACAGCGATCGCAAGCTCAAGAAAATATCCTCACCTCTACAACCCAGGAACTCAACGGGACGCAAGAACAAGTCACCCGGATGTTCCGAGAACTAGAATCGTCTCATCAAGCTGCCCAGCGCCAACAAATCTTAATTGAAACCGTAACAGAACAGCTGGAAAACAGCCAAGAACGCATCGCCCAGCTAGAACGGGAATGTGCCTTCACCCAGCAACGCTATAACGAACAATCTCACGCGCTGTTGCAAAGCGAAAATACAATCCGCGAACTCCGTACCCGTTTGCAACGCCAGCAGCGCCAAACCCTGCAATTCAAGTCGGCGCTAGAAAAGTGTCTGGAAATGCCTCCCCCCACCCAAATCGAACCAGATACCAGACCTTCTCCCACTTGGGCGCATCGCCATCTTAAAAACGCCCACGATTCTCAATCTCTGCTCCCCAAAGCGCCGCCTATTCAACCTTGGTCAGCGCAACCGGCATTTCAGGAAGACCCCGCCCAGAATGAGGAAGATTGGGAGATTTCAGTACCATCTCCGGCTTATGCACCGATTACAGAGCCAACTGCCTTCGTTTCGAGGGAATGGGAGCCGTTAGAAGAAATACCCGCCTCTGAGAGCCTCGAAGCCACCGATGAAGAGGAGATATGGCAATGGGGAATGCTAGACTCAGACTCCGATCCGCTCATGGATGATTTTCTCATGCCCCCTGAGCTGGAAATCTCTGGTAACGACGATTTCAGCGATGAATTAGCGATCGCTTCTACCCAGGAAAGTATCGCGATTGAGAACGAACTGGAAGACCTGCTGCTGGCTGTCAGTTTCGAGCCAGATGAGAACGATGAAGCTGGAACGATCTATGCCCTAGAAAATGCCGAATCAGCTTCTCCTGCCTCGTACATCTTTGAGCCTTCTGAACCAGAGGCAATCTGGTCAGAGGATGCGAGTGGAGACAATGCTGAGCAAGAAGAGGAGGTAATATCCCGCAGAGAATTTCCGGCTGCTGTGCCCACCCAGCGCCCTGATGCCATCCCCTCCCAACCAAACTGGCCTTCCCCTCTGCTTTATCCGACACGTCCCCCGAAAGGGCGGAAATCCTTGGCGTCGATAGAATTGCCAACGTTTCCCAGAAAAACTGGCGCGTAGAAATTAAAAATCAGGACTTACGCATTGAAAGCTTGAAATCTAGATCCCTCTAGCCCCCTTTTTTAAGGGGGCTTTTCCGGTTCCCCCTTTTTAAGGGAGATGCAAGGGGGATCTCGGCGTAAGTCCTAAAAATACAAAATTAAACATTGTTCTTTTTAATTTTGCATTTTTAATTTTTAATCGCGACCCGCTCGGAAGACGTTTGCCTCTGCTCTTTCCGCGTAGAAAGCTGATGGTTCTTTTGAGGACGCCCCATCCCAGCAGTGAGGGCATAGCTCTGAGCCAGCAGCCATAACCACAAAGCAGGATAGTGTTCTTCTAGTGAAGGTTGTAGACGCCGGAGGGCACCCGGAAACCAACCCCCCAGCAACCAAACAACTAGGGCATGAAGTGTAAAGCTGAAATAGCTGCCCAGCCAGCGGAAGATATCTTTAGCACCGGCAAGTTGCCAAATCCATAACAGCAAAGCTGGATTGATCCAAGCTGCTTTTAGCGCCAGTCGATTGAAGGTTAGCCAATTCACTCGGTCTTTAATAAACGTGTCTGCCACCTCTGGGGGTTCTGTCGCCAAAAGCCCGAAAAAGGTATTCAGCATCGAGTTAATTCGCTGCGGCGGTAAGTAGGTGCCGGTGGGAACCATCATGCCTTTAGAAAATAACCAGGTAACGGAGACGTTGCTTTGATAAGCGCGAATCTGATTTAAGTGATGGGCTTGGAGCAAGTCATGTTTGAGGGCGGTATCGAGAAGGTTGGTTAAACGGGAGAGATTGCGAACCAGGGAACCAAAGCCGGTAAAAACGAGGGGAGATTGGAGAGAGGCGGCATCGCCAATGCTAATTAGCCGATCGAAAGCAACCGTGCGATCGCGACTTCCAACACTAAAGTGACCCGGAATATACCCAAATGTCGGTTTTTTCCACACCAGCTTCTCCATATCGCAGCGGCGATACTCCGGCAAAATGTTGAAAAAATCTTCATACATTTCTAATAACGAGCCGGGGTTATCGGGATGCACTTGATGATAGTGGAATAAGTAGAAGGTCACTTCTTCACCTTCAGCGGGGAATAACTCCCAAATCAGCTGCCGTCCCCGCGAAATATCGCCGTGACTGTTCAGCACATCCCCGTATTGGGCATCCCACACCCCCGGCTCAAACCCGCTGGCAATCACAGCCCCAACGGTTGGGCAAACACTATCAAAAGTGCGACCCCCATTCAACTGCCACGCAATCGGCGAAGCAGTGCCCATCGCATCTACTAGCAGGCGTCCGCTAGCTTGGCGCTGAGTTTGGCTGGGCAGATGTTTCGCTTGCACGGTAACTTGCGATCGCTCAATATCAGCCCGGATAAACTCCGTCTCATCCCAAATTTCCCCACCGGCTTTGGTGAGTTTTTCCCCACACAGACGCAGTAGTTTCTCGGCGTCCAATCCCACATTCAGCACGGTTGGGGTATGCAATACCTGTGCTTTTAGCTTGGGCGGATTATTGGCATCAAAGAATTTGTGAAACCCATCTACATACTCCGCGGCAATAATGCTTTCAAATTCCGCCGGGGTAAATAAGCCTAAATCAATCAAGCTTTGAAATTCATCGCGGGAAATGTTCCACTCCCGGTTCATGCGCCCGAAAGGGAGCCGTTCCAGTAATAGCACCCGGTAGCCGAGTTGAGCCATGACAGCAGCGTGGATGACGCCCAAGGCACCACCTACATAAATCAGGTCGTAGGAAGAGGACTGAGGGGAGAGGACTGAGGGGAGAGGACTGAGGACTGAGGGCTGAGGGCTGAGGGCTGAGGGCGCTTCGCCTTCCCGAAGGATGGACTGAGAGGGGAGGGAGGAGGAGTCAGTGAAGGCTTCATCTCCCTTTTGATTCCTGATTTCCCTGTCTCTTCGGAAGATAACCTGCGCTGGCTGTTTCGGATTGCGAACGCTCTCGCGCCAACGTTTCTCCCACCAATAGACGCGATTCAGGTCATATTCCCCGTTCGGCATTTTTTGAAAGCAGCGGACGGTTTCCGGGTAATCGTAAGCCAAAGCTTCAAAGATAGATTGCTTTGACAAATCAATTGCCGGTGGTTCTGGATATTGTTGGGGAAACCGGCTTCTCAGATTCGAGGTAAGTTGTTTCAGGATCTCTCTTTCACCGGGGATAGCCTGCTGTGCCCAACGGAAGACCTTCAGATACGTGGTTCGCTGCACCGACCAAATAAAAATTGAGAGTTCGGGTTGCGGAATCGCGGGATTTTGGGTTGTATCCGTTTTCTTAAGACTCTCAGGATTGGGAAATTGCAGTCTGATACCGTCAGGCGTGAACATTTTCTCCCCTGCTCCTGGATCGTACTCTTGTTGCAACCAGGCGCGGACGGCGGCTATATCCGGGGTAGGAACTTCTAAGTAAAGTATTTCTCTCATATTGGCGATCTGCATTAGGGAACCTATTCCTGAGAAAGACAGAGTGAACCGGGGTCAAAGTGCGCTAAACTTCCGGATACGAATTGCTTAGAATCGATTAAAAAACTTTACACAATTCTCATTTTCTTAATGTACAGGGGTGCAACTGTTGGACGGGCGGGGAACCGCTCACGACGAAAGCCCTGAGCGATGAATCCTTTAAACCCGCCCATAGACTATGACCTACGCCATGAATTATCCCATCCCAGCCAGTCCTCAAGAAATTGTCGCCTTGCGGCAAAAGCCCGTTGATGAAGAATTAGTGGCAGCAGCGATCGCTGGAGTCGTTCAAATTGCCCGTCAAGAGGGGCAGTCTTTAGACGAATTAACCGCTCAAGTGCTAGAAGAAGATAGTCTGCTGGATCAGGCACAAAGACACTGGCTTAGCGACATCGTTGCCCAAGCTTGGGCTAGCCTCTAGCAAATTAGAACCGCCAGATCATGCGCGAAATTGCCAAGCGAGTTATCTCCGCGTTGCCGCAGTGGTGGCGATCGCACATATTGCCCTTGTTATTTACGATTCCAGCAGCGGGTCTATTCGTTGCTGCCCTAGGGCTGTGGGGATTTGCCCAAATTGCTGACGAAGTTTTAGACAAAGAAACCCAAGCCATTGATACGGCAATTCTAGTGGTTATCAGAAGCCTGCACGCGCCGCTGCTCGATCGGCTAATGCTGGGATTCACATTTGTGGGAGAACCCACGGTGTTGCTGGTCATTTGCTTGGGCTTCGGGATTTGGCTGTACCGAGACGGTCGGCGAGGGCAAGCCATAACACTTGCGATCGCTGGAGTGGGTGCAGTTGGCTTAAACTATTTACTCAAAGTGGTATTTGGTCGCGCCCGTCCGGCGCTTTGGGATCGGGTCATTGATGTGGGTCAATACAGCTTTCCTAGCGGTCATGCGATGATTTCAATGGTTGTTTACGGCGCACTTGGCTATTTACTGGTCAAGCAGTTGAGTAAATGGCATATAGCGATCGCTAGCGGGACACTGCTATTGGTTACGGGTATTGGCCTGAGTCGGCTTTATCTTGGCGTCCATTGGCCTACGGATGTTGTCGCTGGCTATGCAGCAGGGATTGTGTGGTTGATGACCTGTATCCTCAGCCTGGAAATTTGGCAAGAATATTACAAGCCAGCTCCTCAAAAAACGCCCATCCCTAACGAAGAAGAATCCAATATCGCTAACCGCAGATAAGGGAAAACACACCTAAATCAGGGTGTATAGGAATGAAATTAATGAGCAGCAAAGTCTCGGACATCGCAGTAAAAACTATCAACGGTGAAGATAAACAACTTTCCGAGTACGGCGGAAACGTACTTTTAATCGTAAATGTCGCTTCCCAGTGCGGCTACACGCCTCAATACAAAGGATTAGAGCAGTTAAACCAAAAGTATCAGGATAAGGGATTGCGCGTTCTAGGATTTCCCTGCAACGACTTTGGAGCGCAAGAACCCGGTAGCAATGAAGAGATTGTGAATTTCTGCACGACCAACTACGGCGTCAGCTTTGAGATGTTTGACAAAGTTCATGCCAAAGGTCAAGAACAGCATCCGCTGTATGCTCGGCTTACCAGTGCAGTACAGCCTACGGGAAATGTTTCTTGGAACTTTGAGAAGTTCTTAGTCAGTAAGCAAGGTGAAGTCGTGGCTCGATTTAATAGCAGTGTGAAGCCAGATTCACCAGAATTGATTGCAGCGATTGAGCGGGAATTAGCCCAGTAAGTCAAGGAATTTATGTCTGTCCAGAATTTGTCAAACTTAACCGTTCAAGAAGCACATAAAATCCTCAAAGTTTTCGACTGCTTAAGGATAGATTCCAGTGAAGATGCACCGGATAAAGATTCAATTCGCCAAGCGCTACTTTTGGTAAGTGAGCTTTCTGATAACCAAATACTAGGGGTTTGTGCCGATACAACAGAGCAAGGGATTAAAGCTTTAAAAACCTATGCAACGGCTTTAGGTTATGAAGTCAATAAAAATTTAGCGCCGATTGATGGCTCTGTTTATATTAAATTTAACCCCAAGACTAACTTGTGTTATCTCAATCCGTACATAGGAGAACATCGCGGAGTTTTGGTGTCCTGCCAGTCTGCGAATGAAGACGGAATTAACGAGATGTACGGTCATTTACCTTTAGATTTATTTACATCGAAATCTTCATGAACGTTGCAATCATCGGCTGTGGTTATGTGGGTAAGACAATTGCCCAATATTGGCGTCAGGAGTTAGGATTTACTGTCACCGCAACCACAACTTCTCCCGAACGAGTTTCAGAATTAGAAGCAGTTGCCCAACGAGTCGTCCTTGTAAAAGGTGATGATTTGGCAGGGCTACAATCGGTGTTGGAAGATCGGGATACTGTACTGCTAAGTATTGGAGCAAAAAATGCCGATGTTTATGAAGAAACTTATTTAAAAACTGCCCATAGCTTAGTCTCAGCCTTAAAACAAACTCCTTCAGTACGACAGCTAATCTATACGGGGAGTTATGCTGTCTACGGGGATAAAAATGGGGAATGGGTGGATGAAGAATCACCCGTTGCACCGGCTAATAAGAATAGTCAAATTCTCTGCGATACCGAGCAAGTATTGCTATCAGCATCCACTGAAAATCTAGGCGTTTGCATCCTCCGTTTAGGCGGGATTCATGGGCCAGGTCGTGAATTATCCAAAATATTCAGTCGAGTTGTTGGTACAACTCGCCCAGGAAATGGCGAAGACACAACAAATTGGATTCACCTAAATGACATTGTTGCTGCTATCGAGTTTGCCCGCAAGCACAAATTCCAAGGAATTTATAATTTAGTAGATGATGCACATTTGACTTATCGAGAACTTCTTGACCGCGTGTGCAACCAACATAATCTACCCAAAGTTTCTTGGGATGAATCCCAGAAAAGTGTTCGACCTTACAATGCGCGAGTGTCAACTCAGAAGCTAAAAGCCGCTGGGTTTCAATTGAGTCATCCGGAAACGATATAGCAATCTTATTGGAGTTATGAGAGGCCATCGATTTAGATTCCCGACTTTTTAGAGAAGTCGGGAATCTCGGCTTCACTGTATGCAAATTTCCAACTTTCCCGTTTAAAGTAGGCTAGGGGATTTAAGCTTGTACAATTTGCCCTTTGATTCCTAAACTTCTTTGAAAAGGAGAACAAGAAAAAGGTAGTTGTTAAATTTTAAATAATATGAAATACGCACAATAAACCCTGAACGATGAGTTTTGTATGCTTACCGAATCTTCTCGAATGCAGGCGGTGCAGTCGCCAATTATTCCCGTTGTTGGGGAATTGATTCGTAGCTGTCCGGGAACGATTTCCTTGGGACAAGGCGTTGCTTATTATAGTCCGCCGCCAGAAGCGATCGCGCAACTGTCCCATTTCCTGGCAGATCCAGAGAATCACAAGTACAAACCCGTACAAGGTATCTCGCCGTTGCTGGAGGCGATCGCTCAAAAATTAAAATTTGAGAACGCGATTGACATGAATGCTGAGAACTGCATTGTAGTCACAGCTGGCAGTAACATGGCGTTCGTGAATGTGATGTTAGCGATCGCAAATCCCGGCGACGAGATTATTCTTCAAACGCCTTATTACTTCAACCAAGAGATGGCAATTACGATGGTGGGTTGTCGTCCGGTTCTGGTCGCGACGGATGAGAATTATCAACTCCGTCCGGAGGCGATTCGGCAAGCAATTACCGAAAAAACGCGGGCAGTTGTCACAATTTCACCTAATAATCCCACGGGAGCCGTGTATTCGGAAGCTGCATTACGCGAAGTGAATCAAATTTGTCGCGATCGCGGCATCTATCACATCAGCGATGAAGCCTATGAATACTTTACTTACAACGGCGTGCAGCATTTTTCCCCAGCAGCGATTCCAGACAGCCACCTCCATACAATTTCCCTCTTCTCGCTGTCTAAAGCTTACGGTTTCGCGTCCTGGCGCATCGGGTATATGGTGATGCCAAAACACCTCCTCATCGCCGTCAAGAAGATTCAGGATACGATTTTGATTTGTCCCCCAGTGATTTCCCAGTATGCCGCATTCGGAGCATTGCAAGCGGGAGTAGATTACTGCAAGGAAAAGCTAGAAGCGATCGCCTCTGTGCGCGAAATTTTCCTCAACGAATGCGATCGCATCCAACATTTATGCACCATTCCCCCAGCAGATGGAGCTTTTTATTTTCTGCTGAGAGTCCATACAAAATTGCCTGCAATGGACTTGGTAGAAAGACTGATCCGCGAACATGGTGTCGCGGTTATTCCAGGTACAACCTTTGGCATGGAAGACGGGTGTTATCTGCGCGTTGCCTATGGTGCCCTGCAAAAAGAAACCGCAGCCGAGGGGATTGGGCGATTAGTGAGGGGTTTGTCAGCGATTTTAAGCGCATAATCGTCAAGGGGGCATTTAGCGAAGAATTACACCTTTTTGCCATGAATTGCAAGGAATATTGACGGAAAGCATGAATAGCCAAGAAAAATCCTCTTTAATTGTCGGCTGCTGGCAACTCGACGATCGCAGTTGGAAACGAATTCCAGAAACCGATATTGCCCGTGCTTTGGATATTTACTTAGCGCTGGGTACTACTCATTTTGATACCGCAGACATCTACGGACGCAGCGAAAGTGTTCTCGGTCGCTTGCTCAAAGGAAGCGACTGCACCATTTTGACCAAAGCCGTCTTTTTCGACAATATTCCGAATCCAACACAAATTCGCAGCAAAATTGAGAATTCTCTCCGCAATTTGCAGCGCGATACTCTCGATTGCGTACAAATCCACTGGCACAATCCAGAATTAGATTTTGCCTCTACTTTTAGGGTGTTCGCAGAACTTTTAGAACAAGGTAAGATTCGCAAACTTGGCGTTACTAATTTCAATACGCCAATGTTAGAAAAAGCTTTGCAATACGCCACAATTAGCACTCATCAAGTGCAATACAGCTTAATTGACCGACGCGTAGAAAACTCAATGCAAAGTCTATGCCTCCAGCATAATATTGCTTTGTTGCCCTACGGTCCTCTAGCAGGCGGCTTCTTGTCAGATAAATTCCGGGGCATCGCGTCACTCCCCAGCGAAGGCTCTCATGCCCGTGGCTTCTACTACAACAGTATGATCCGCGCCCACGGCGGCTGGCAACCTGTCTTAGAGATGCTAGACACGTTGGCACAGGTGGCCAAAAAATATGAGAAAACAATTTCTCAAGTAGCTTTAAACTGGGTTAAGCAGCAGCCGGGTGTTGCGGCTGTCATCTCAGGCTTTACTCAAGATCGTCAGCAGATTCAAAAGAATGTAGAAGCTTTGAGTCTTCAACTAGATAAGGACGATCTGCAATTGCTTTCCGATCGTTCATCTACCCTATTCAAACAACCGGGAGATATTTATTCTTACGAGCGATAGATGAGCTGAGCTTTGCCAGGAGGCACTGTTAAGTTAACTCAAAATTTAGCTCATCAACCCAAAAAATGAGCAAAGTGTATCCCATTTTTCTAAAAACAAGCCTACAAGCTGAAACCTGCTTTCATCAGGCTTCGTTTGTATATCCGCGATTTTAGCCATCAGGAGTTTTTACTCTGATTGGGATGCTCCTAACCCTAATTGCTTTCTGGATAATTATGCAACCCTTGTCTTCAACTCAAAATCTACAAATTTCTGCAACTGAAACTGTAACTCCTACGCAGTTTTACACTTGGAAAAATTATCGCTGCGCCTACGAAGTTCATACCGCAATTAATCCAAATACAAATGAGGGGACTCCCCTCCTATTAATTCATCCCATTGGTGTAGGATTATCCCGAAAGTTTTGGCAGCGATTCTGTCGAGAATGGTATGAAGCGGGTCGCCGGAATCCAATTTATAATCCAGACTTACTGGGATGTGGTGAGAGCGATATGCCTCATGTGGCTTATAGTCCTCTTGATTGGGCACAACAATTGCAACATTTTTTGCAGACTGTAGTCAAAAAACCTGTGATTGTAGTGGTACAAGGGGCTTTGCTGCCGGTAGCAATTGAGTTAGTTCGTCTAGAAACGAATTCTAATTTTATTCGAGGCTTGGTGCTGGCTGGCCCTCCCGCTTTGACATTGCTTGCTAAACCTAGAGCAAATTGGCGGCAAAAACTTACCTGGAATCTGTTAGACTCTCCTTTTGGGAGTGCCTTTTATCGCTATGCGCGGCGCGAACAGTTCCTACGTTCTTTCTCAACTAAACAACTCTTTGAAAAGGCTGATTCAGTCGATCGGGAGTGGCTGCAAACTTTGGAGAAAGGTGCGACAGATCCAAAGACTCGCCATGCTGTTTTTTCCTTCCTAGCAGGGTTTTGGCGGCAAGATTATCGAGACGCGATCGCATCTATCTCTCAACCCACTCTAGTAGTCGTCGGCGACACGGCATCCAGCATTAGTCAAGCTGGCAAAGGTGAAACTCCCGATGAACGCTTGGCTGACTATCAGAAGTCTTTACCTAATGCTGAGGGTATCAAAATGTTAGGTCGTAATGTTTTACCCTATGAGTCAACAGTTGAATTCGTCAATGTAGTTACCAATTTTGTCGCTAAACATTCTTAATTAATTACATCAGAGGATGCTATCTAATGTCCGATGCAATAACGTCTGAAATAAGCGATCGCATTTGCGCTCACATGAACGACGATCATGCTGATGCTGTCGTTCTTTACGCCCAAACTTATGGTAATTCTCCCGATGCTGCAAAGGCAGAAATGGTTTCGGTAGATCCAGAAGGCATGAATCTCATGGCACAAGTCAAAGGTTCGGATGTCCCGATACGCATTCACTTCGATCATATTCTTAAAGATGCCGAAGATGCTCACCATACGCTCATTGCAATGGTGAAACAAGCGCGTTCTCATTCAAAATAGTACCAAAATAGCACGTTGAGTAGGGTGGGCATTGTCCACCTTACTTCTATGCTCGTAAAATTTAAACTTGTTGATTAATTTGTGACTTATCTAGTCCCTCTTTTATCCAGGTAATGCACTCTTGTTCAGTTCCAAATATTTTTGGCGCGGCAACATTATTTAAGTTATCAGATTTATAATGATCGTAAAAATATTTACTTGCTAATTGATAAACAATAATCAAATTATCTTGATAAATATATCTATTTTTAAAATAATCGTTTTGGTTAACAACATCTGAATTCTCATCTAGATGTTCTTTGGCTGCCTCAATAATCGTATCAATGCAACTTGAATAAATACCAGCCGGATTTTCCAATTTATGAAATTTACCTTTATGCCCTAATTCAGAAAGTAAACTATAAGAGTAAATATTTTGACCATCCGCTATCCCAAAAACAAATGGGATGATCAGATATCCTTTATAAGAGACTGAATTTTCGTAGAGTAACCGGCTCATTTTTATCCTCCGTACTGGCTATTTCACTCTTCATTTCTTCAAAACGATGTATTCTTTTTTTTTAAAATTTTATTTTTCGGCTTTTTCATATACGTCAGCGCGATCGCACTCAACAATCTTCCCTGTAAATACTCGTGTAGCGGCAAGCTTAACCAAATTGTCACTTAACAACATGGCAACAAAACCATCTGTATCTTTAGTTAAAACTGACTAATTGCTAGTCCCAAAATACTGCAAGCATTCGCACAAAAATTATTCAGATTTAGCAGTATCTGGCTGAAAGTAAAGAGCTGATTTATATAACACTTGTTCTTGGTGGGTTTCTAAAGTGCAATCCGACAGCGGATAAGCCACACAGGTAACAGTGTACCCAGCCTCTAGTTCTTTTGGACGTAGAAACTTTTGTTCGCTTTGGTCTACTTCACCACTCACCAACTTGGCGATACAAGCCGAACATTCTCCTTGCTTACACCCAGAAGGTAATCGAATGCCCGCATCTTCAGCCATATCTAGAATATACTGATCGTCTGGCACGGAGATGGTACGGTCAAGCGCGATCGCTGGATTTACCAGCCGGACTTGATAAACTGCCATTAAAACGACTCCTTTAAAACTCGTATCCTCTGTCAAGCCAATAGTGCCAGTCTGCGATTGCTTCCAAGGTTTCGCTATCAGCATCAATCGGTTCTATTTCTGATAAACGAGCCGAGAACGTATCTTCACCTGTAGCATCTTTGTAAAGCACTTCCACAAACATATCGTGCAAGCATTCATCTTCTGATGACATTTCCACTACCTCAACTTCTTTGCCTTCAGTTGAGGATGATTTGCCTCCCTTTCTCACCCACTTAGCTTTAAAGGGGAAGTTGAGATTATCGTTAAGGTAGTAGTACCATCCCATCGCCTGTTCTTCTTCGTCATAGGCATCGACGATTATTTCCATGGCAATGCGATTCTCTCGGATTTCGTCTTCCTCAACGTTAGGCATAAGACATTAGCTCCGGATAATTAAACTTTGAATATAATAAATCTTTCGAGCGATCGCGTCCTCAATTCTCCTCAACAATTGTCGTCACGATGCTCTATTTGCTGCCTTACCCAAGCGCGAAAAGACCGAATCATGGGGATTTCCCTAATTCTTAGACTTTCTTCCAGAAACCCTGGAATTTCTGTTGTTAAGGGTAGATTTGCAAAAGTAGGAGAGACAGTGCAAGGAACATACACTCCGTCTCGCAATTGATAAATTTGCATCACAGGTTCGTCAGAACGCCAAACTTCCGGAACACCCAAAGCGAGATAAATTGAAAGTCGGTCAATAGAAGCGCTGGTATAGTCCACCTCCACTGCTAAGTCAGGAGGTGGGTCAATCGTTAAATCAATATCCCTTTTCTGTCTGATCAGCGGTTCATTTTGAATATAAAAGCAAGAATCTGGTTCAACACCCCGCTGAAGGTCTGGACGCTTACAAGTGAGAGATCCAGCGCTTCTGAGATTGAGGTTCAGTTCCTCAGCTAAAGCGAAAACCAAGTGTTCTAGCAGCCTATTGTTATGCTCATGAGGCATCAGCGGGGTCATAATTTCCAGCGTTCCGCGATCGTAAGCCAGTCGAGTGTTACGATCTTCCCCCCTCTCTGTCAGTATTGTTTCAAACGTTTGCCAACTAATGTTTCTAAGTACACCCCGCCCTTGAGTGGTTGTCGCTGTCGTCACCATAGGACTTAACCCCGCGTTTTCTACCAAGATATCAAGTTGAGTGGGTAATGAGGATGCGATCGCTCTCCAATGAGGAGGAAAGAGGGCTTCCACGAAGTTATAGTCAAATGACAAATACCGGATGTTCCTGAAATTGCTGAGAGAATGAGGCAGAGAAAATCTTTGCTCGTGTAGTGGAAATTCCCACTCTGCCCATTTAGGTGTAGTATAATTGTACTATAAACGATCAATAGATAGTGCCAAGCCAACTCCTGGATACTGTCTATTAGCGCTCTAGCATTAGTCTAATATGTACTAACACACTCAAATGCGGATAAATAAAGTTACTATTAAGTCCTTTAAGCGATTCCACGATCTCACTATCCAGGGCATCCCCGAAACTGCTCGTCTAGTTGTAATGACTGGTCCAAATGGATGTGGTAAATCATCATTATTTGATGCCTTCCTATTGTATTACAGAAAAATTACAGCTCGATTTGTAGGATTTAATATTGACAAAGATTACCTCAATAAAGTAGGACTGCCTGAACTGGTATGGGATGGATTGGTTGATGTATCTTTCTACGAACAGCTACCACAGGAAGAAACTCAACAAAGAAAGCTTTTTTATTTTCGCTCTGCATATCGAAACGAGGCTGATTTTACAGTTACCAATGTTCAAAAAATTGATGTTAATGCCGATATAACCCGCATTCAAAGATTAATTGATAATGATGTCAATGTTTCTTTAAATTATCAACGTTTAGTTGCAGAAACTGTTGCATTTGTATATGGAGGAACACGTGATGGAATAACGGTAGGAAATCTACGTGAAGAATTAATTGGTCAGATAAGAGAGTCGATGCTTCGGGTTTTTGGCGATTTAGTGCTTAAGGGTCCAGGTAATCCACTTGAAGATGGAACATTTTTCTTCACAAAGGGTCTAAGTCAAAATTTCCGGTATAAAAATTTGTCTGGGGGGGAAAAAGCCGCCTTTGATTTGCTGCTTGATTTTGTTGTAAAAAGAGTGTCTTTTAGCAACACGGTTTTCTGTATTGATGAGCCAGAAACCCACATGAACACTCGCCTACAAAGCAAATTGCTGGACGAATTTTTTAAACTTCTTCCAGAAAATTGCCAACTTTGGATAGCGACGCATTCCATCGGCATGATGCGCCGTGCTAGAGATTTACAAGAGGCTAATCCGGGTGAAGTGGTATTTCTCGATTTTGACGAGAAAGACTTTGACCAACCACAGACTTTGGAACCTCACCCTGTCAACCGTGCGTTCTGGGAGCGGACACTTAGAGTAGCATTGGATGATTTATCTGATTTGGTAGCTCCTCGAAGGGTAGTCATTTGTGAAGGCAATATTATGGGGACAGGCAACCCTAAAAAAGCTGAATTCGATGCACAATGCTACCGCACTATTTTTGCCACAGAATTTCCAGACACCCAATTTCTTTCAGCTGGTAGTTGCAATGAGGTTGAGGAAGATAGATTTGCCCTAATTGCAACGATTAAAGCTTTAGCTAAAGGTGTGGACATTATTCGTGTTGTTGATAAAGACGATAAAAGCGCAAAGGAGATTGAAGAGCTAGTTACCAAAGATGTTAAAGTTCTCTCCCTTCGGCATATAGAATCATATTTATTTAACGACGAGATACTTAATCTGCTATGTGTTACATCTGAAAAACCGGATCTGATTAATGAATTGCTGACAACGAAACAAACAGCTATTAGTAAGAGTATCAATCGTGGTAATGCACAAGATGATATAAAATCTGCGGGAGGCGATATTTACATTGCAGCTAAAAAGTTACTCAATCTAAAAGGTGCTGGTAATACAGTAGATGCCTTTTGCAGGGATACACTGGCACCGCTAGTGGCTCCTGGAACTAACGTTTATGCAGAGCTAAAAAGAGACATATTTGGTTTGTAAACTCTGACGAGAGCGATCGTACTTAGGGTAGCCAAAAATCAGGTAAGAATGTTTTACCGAAATTACGTATGCTTTGGTTAATTGACCGACCAAGCTGAATATGCGGCTCATCCGCCTCTATTGGTAGAATCAAAGCCTTACTCCCACGCCCAAAGCGAGAAATAACCGAATTTGCCGCTTCCAAACCAGTTACATAAGCCTTTTCTTGCGACCAAGAACCGTGACGGGTAACAATCCAATCGCCACTCATAAAGACATTCTTGATACTCGTCTCTCCTGGCAACATATACTGATAGCTACCAGGGAAAAAATGAGTTACTGCACGCGGTAAGCGGATTGCACTACTATCGATTATTTTTGCATCTCGGAAAGCCGGGATACAAGTTGCTAAATCTTGCTGAACCAGCGGCACAATTTCCTCATCGCTTAAGGGAAGAAACTGATTTGCGTGATAAAAATCTGCTTCAATAACAGTTCCCGACTCATCGCGGTACTCGTCATGTATGGCATTTAAATCGAAAAACGTCCATCCAGTTGTTGCATTAAAACCAAAACAGGCATTGGAAGGACGAGGAATATTGATTTTGCGGTCAAACCAGAGGCGGGTTGCCAACACATCAACCGCGCCTAAGTTGTGAATATCCCGAAATTCTTTACGGTTTTGTAAGCTGGGGCTACCAGACACAATCTTCTTCATACCGCTGATACCAACGGCAAAAATAATCGCATCTGCCTCAAAAACTTCATCCCCACAAACAACCGCTGTTGCTTGATTATTACTATCAACAATTACGTCACTGACTCGTCGATTAGCGAGTAATTTTCCCCCGGCTTGTTCGATGCGTTCTACCCAAGGACGAAATATCATCTCACCAACCGTTCCGCGACACCAGACAACATCAAAGTCGGGTTGGTGAGCCAAAATGAAATAATAAAGCATACCCAGCGCGGCGGCGGCGGAACATTGCTCTCCAGGGGCAAATAAACCAACCAGCAGCATCGGCTCAAAGGAATCGCGGTAAAGTCGCGCCGAAACCCCAAAATCTTTGAAGAGTTCTCGTGCCGTTACAGAGTCATAGCGTCGCCAAGCTTCGTCGCTATTGTCAAAATCAATAACTGCGTAGAGTAGCGGTAAAGCTGATAGGCGATCGCTTAATGGCAACCGTTTAAATTGCGTGTAGAGAAAAGTTCCAAGTGGAGTGGGAAGTCGCGGTAAGTCTTGGAAAATGGGAGATTCGACTTCTAAACCGGCTGGAGAATACTGGGAGGAACGAGTCCAAGGCGTAAACGGACTCAGCCCTAATTCCTTTACCAAAGAAAAGATATTTCGGTAAGGATACCAGAAACCATGAATCCCCGCTTCTACAGAGCGCCCCCCTGCGGTCTTCCAGCCCGCCACCAAGCCACCCGGATAGGGGCCAGCCTCTAGAAGGGTTACGTCATAGCCTTGACGCGCTAGGTGGTAGGTAGCCCCCAACCCTGCCCAACCAGCACCAACGACGACTATTTTTGGGGTTTGTGTTTCTGTTGGCATCGCGCACATCTCCATTCTGTTTTCAGGATGACAAGAACCCTACCCTCAACCCTCCCCGCAAGCAAGGAGGGGGCGAAGAGGAGCTTTTCTGTGGGGGCGAACCGATTGAAGGGGTTTTATTACTTACACCTAGCTTCTCAGTTCGTTGAGTTTGGCTCTGATTGTCTCTATTCTTTTACGGTTCACGCCCAAATCCGACTGTCCTAGGCGGGAGGCTGAACGGATATGGATCGTTTTTGCGCTTTCATCGAGATAAAATTCCACGTCATCGACAAACCCCATCAGCGCACTAGTGAATTCCGCGTAGAGGTAATTCTCAGTTTCAGTGATAATTTTGGTTTTCGGGAGGGAGTTGATAACTGTTTTGAGATTAGCGATCGCCTCCGTTGGGGAAGAGTTGTAGGTCAAAGGCTCAATTTTATTCTGGGCATTTTGGCTTTGACTGCTGACACAGTTGGGCGTACTAGGGCAAGGCGCTAGTTGGCCTGACTGGACACCGAGATTAGTGGGTGGTTTTCCGGCAAACACGATCGTTCCTCCTGACAAAGCGGTAGTTGCCCCTATCCAACAGATAGCTGCTAAACATAAGGATAGAGAGATTAGAAGCCAACGCGACCGATTGGAAGTGATATTCATGAATGAATTTTCTATCAATTCGTTACTAGAAGACCTAAAAAATCCGGATGAAACCGTCCGCTATGAGGCTACAGCAGAGCTGTGGCGCGTCTGGTTTCATCAAAAGGGAGAGGTAGGGTTTGAACTACTTCAGCGATCGCAGGCAATGCTGGAGGCAGGAGAGCTTGCCAAAGCTGAGGAGTTACTCACCGACCTGATCGAGACTCAACCAAATTTCGCGGAAGCCTGGAATAGACGAGCCGTTCTTTACTATATTCTCAGGGAGTACAAAAAGGCGCTCCAAGACTGCCAGATGGCGGTTAAGCTCATTCCATTCCACTTTGGGGCGCTACATGGGATGGGGTTGTGCCATGTCGCACTCGAAGACTACAGCGCTGCCATTCAAGCTTTTCGACAAGCGCTGGAAATTCAGCCTTACGCTCTAGAAAATCAAAGATTGATTCTGGAATGTACGGCCCATCTGAGCTAATTTATAGGGTGGTAAGTCAAACCGTATTCAAAATAACACCCCTTGAAACGCGCTGCCAGAGGGGATGTACCTTCAATCCTTGATATGCCTCTAGAATGATATTAAATCCCTATAAAAACGGTTACAGGGATATTTAAACAATTAAAATATATGTTCTTATTTATAACACAATTGGGCAGCTTTACTCTGTGCTTTACTGAGCGCTGATTGCTTTAAATACATAGAATTAATTGTTTCTGTGTCTACATAAGTGCTTAAGCAAAATTAATTACATATTCGGTTCCGACTTTTTTTAGCACATTTTTGACATACTTTACTAAACTTTTCCAGTCCCGATAAGCCTCTATCTCTATCCATTCATATTTCATAAACTTCCATAAGATTTCAATTAAGTTGAGTTCGGGTGAATAAGGGGG